>JBGSQR010000362.1:0-8347 GCA_041737975.1 Geobacterales bacterium
TTGGCGCCGGAGTTATCGGCTACGTCCAGTATTGATTGCATCTGTATCATTACTTAGTACCCCTGTCTTAAAAGATGCATTATTCGCTGATCTGCTTCAGATTCCATCGTTTGTCCTTGCTTAAAGGACGGCACTCAATAATTTGAACACGATCACCTATTTTGCAACTGTTGTTTTCATCATGAACTTTATATTTTGCACTACGTTTGATGTATTTATTATAGACAGAATGTTTGATCAAACGATCTACCTTAACAACAATCGTTTTATCCATTTTGTCACTAACTACTACTCCAACCTGCGTCCTTCTGTGACCACGTTCACTCATCTGATGCTCCCTATGCCTTGTTCTCGCAAAGGATTGTATTTATCCTGGCGATATTCTGTCGAATGTATTTCAACTTGGCGGTATTTTCTAATCTACCGGTATGCAGCTGGAATTTAAGGTTAAAGAGCTCCTGAGTGAGCTCACTCTTCTTGGCAACAAGACCTTCTGCAGACAAGTTACGCAACTCATTAGGCTTCATTATTTTCACCTCTAGCAATAAACTTCGTTGAAATTGGCAACTTGTGAGCAGCAAGCCTTAACGCTTCACGTGCAATTTCTTCAGTTACACCTTCCATCTCATAAAGAATAGTACCGGGTCTAATAACGGCAACCCAAGAATCAGGTGAACCTTTACCTTTACCCATCCTAGTCTCTGCAGGCTTGGATGTAAGTGGTTTGTCAGGAAAAACCCTGATCCAGATTTTACCACCCCTCTTGATATAACGAGTCATAGCAATACGGGCAGCCTCTATTTGTCTGGAATCCAACCAACCACATTCAGTGGCCTGGATACCGAATTCTCCGAAAGAAAGCGTAATACCACGGCAAGGTTTACCGGACATACGACCTTTCATTTGCTTTCTATGTTTAACCCGCTTCGGCATTAACATTGAAACTTACTCCTGTTCTGCAAAGTATTATTTAATGACCGGGGAGAACTTCACCCTTGAAAATAAGAACCTTGATACCGATGAGGCCGTAGGTTGTCTTAGCTTCAGCAAATCCATAGTCTATATCTGCACGTAAAGTATGCAGAGGAACTCGACCTTCACGATACCACTCAGTCCGCGACATCTCTGCACCACCAAGTCGACCAGAGCAAGTAATTCTAATTCCTTTTGCTCCGAACTTTAATGCAGATGTAACACTCTTCTTCATAGCACGACGAAAAGCAATTCGCCGCTCTAACTGCAGAGCAACGTTTTCTGCTACCAACTGTGCATCAAGTTCAGGTTTACGAACTTCAATGATATTGATGAAAATTTCCTTGGAGGTGAGGCTCGCCAAATCTTTCTTAATGATTTCAACCTCAGAACCTTTTTTACCAATAATCAGACCAGGTCTAGCAGTAAAAATATTGATTTTGGTCTTATTAGCAGCACGCTCGATTTCTATTTTAGATACGCCTGAGCTATAAAGACGTTTCTTCAAGAATGCGCGAATTTTAATATCCTCATGCAAAAGCTTTGCATAATCGGCTTCAGCGTACCATTTGGAGTCCCATGTTTTTATAACTCCAAGCCTGAAACCTATCGGATTAACTTTTTGTCCCAAACTACACCTCCACGGAATGAAACTATTTCAAATCTGATAGTGTAACACAAATGTGACTTGTGGGCTTGCGAATTTTACTGGCACGTCCCATTGCACGTGGCAGAAAACGTTTAAGCACTGCACCACCGTCTACAAAAATCGACTTAACAAATAAGTTGTCAACATCTGAAACGCCCTTTTGTTCAGCATTAGCAACTGCTGATTTCAACAGTTTGCTGATAAGCTTCGCAGACGGTTGTGGCATAAATCTCAGAGTATTAAGAGCCTCTTGAATGGCCTTGCCTCTAACAAGATCTACAACTAGTCTGGTCTTACGCGGAGACAGACGGACAGATGTCAGTTTTGCGCTGGATTCCATTTCAAGCTCCCTTAATTACTTCTTAACTTTACTCTTTTTATCAGCTGCGTGTCCGTGAAAAGTTCTTGTTGGAGAAAACTCACCGAGTTTATGACCAACCATATTTTCTGTTACGTACACAGGAATGAACTTGCGTCCATTATGCACAGCAAGATTAATCCCAATGAAGTCAGGCGTAATAGTTGAACGCCGTGACCAAGTCTTGATTATTTTCTTAGAGCCTGGGCTCTCTGCCTGAACTTTTTTGATCAGGTGACCATCTACAAAAGGCCCTTTTTTAATTGAACGTGCCATTTATCAGCCTCTCGCGCGTTATTTGCTACGCTTCTTAACTATGAAGCGATCAGAAGACTTATTGGTTCGGGTTTTATAACCTTTAGTCGGAATGCCCCAAGGTGTAACCGGATGACGACCACCGGATGTACGACCTTCACCACCACCATGTGGATGGTCGACAGGGTTCATCGCTACACCTCTGACTTTAGGACGCTTGCCCAGCCAGCGTGAACGGCCAGCTTTACCAATATTAACTTTCTCGTGATCAACATTACCTACCTGGCCGATAGTTGCATAACAGTCCTGTAGGACCATACGAACTTCGCCGGAAGGAAGCTTGACCTGTGAATATCTTCCGTCTTTTGCCATCAGCTGTGCAAATGTTCCTGCACTTCTGGCAAGCTGTGCACCTTTTCCGATTTTCAACTCGATATTATGAATAATAGTACCAAGAGGAATCGCTTTCAGTGGCAAAGCATTACCAGGCTTAATATCGGCTTCAGGTCCACTGATAATAGTATCTCCGACTTTTAAATCAAGCGGAGCGAGAATATAACGTTTCTCACCATCAACATAATGTAGAAGTGCTATACGTGCACTCCTGCAAGGATCATATTCGATACTGGCCACTTTTGCAGGTATACTGAGCTTGTCACGACGGAAATCGATAATACGATATTTCTGTTTATGACCGCCACCCTGGTGACGTGCTGTAACACGCCCAAGTGCGTTTCTACCACCTGTCTTCTTCAGCTTTATAAGAAGAGACTTTTCCGGTGTTGTTGTCGTAATCTCTTCGAACGTCGAACAGGTCTGATGCCTACGCCCTGGCGATGTTGGCTTATAAATCTTGATTCCCATTGTGAACCCCGAATGTGTTAATTAAACCTCAAAGAAATCTAAGGACTGACCCTTTTGAAGAGTCACATAGGCCTTTTTCCAGTTTGACTTTTTGCCAAAGTTCTGACCGACACGCTTAACCTTGCCTGCCACGTTAACAGTTCTGACATCGTCAACCTTAACCTTAAAAAGGGTTTCTACCGCTTGCTTGATCTCGATCTTATTGGCATCTCTATCAACTACTATTGCTACAGTGTTGTTAGCTTCGCCACTCATCGAAGTTTTTTCAGTCACGTGCGGTTTCTTAATTACCGAATAGATATTCATTTATTCAGCGCTCCTTCAACGGATTGTACAGCGCCCTTAGTAATAATAATATTTTTGTACTTTAACATATCATGAATATTCAACCCATCCTGCTTAAGAAGCTTGAAGTGAGGAACATTACGACAGGACAACTGCAGGTTATTTGTCAAATCGTCAGTAATTATGAGTGATTTTTCAATTTCAAAGCGCTTGATAAAACCAACAAACCCTTTGGTTGAAATCTTATCAAAATCAAGTTTATCAAGGACAGTAATTCTGTTGTTCTTGAACTGAAACGAAAGAGCAGAACGAATAGCGGCATTACGCGCTTTTTTATTCATGCTCAAATTGTATTCTTTTGGCCTGGGACCAAAAGCAAGACCACCACCAGGATAATGAGGCGCTCTAATACAACCTTGACGTGCACCACCGGTACCTTTCTGCTTGAAAGGTTTTTTGCCGCCGCCAGCAACTTCTGAGCGTGTCTTGGTCTTAACTGTACCAGCTCTGCGGTTAGCAAGCTGAATACGAAGAGCAAGATGCATCAAATGCTCTTTTACCTCAGCATTAAAAATCTCATCAGACAGCTCAACTTCACCAACCTGCTGCCTGTCCATGTTAAAAACTGCTATCGAAGGCATACGGATACTCCTGCTTAATTACTTGCTTTGACGCTGTTTTTTATAAGAACAACATTGTTTTTATGGCCAGGGACTGCACCTTTAATAAGGAGCAGATTTTCAGCAGCATTTACCCTCATAACCAGCAAACGTTGCACTGTAACACGTTCATTACCCATCTGACCAGGCATTTTTTTATTTTTAAATACACGAGACGGAGTTGCCGAAGCACCTATTGAACCTGGGGCACGATGAAAACGCGAACCGTGTGAAGCGCGACCGCCACTGAAGTTATAACGCTTCATAACACCCTGAAAACCCTTACCAATACTGGTGCCAGTAACATCAACAAGATCGCCTTCAACAAACTGATCTACATTCAATGTGTCACCTACGTTCAGCTCAGTATCTTCGAGCTTTAATTCACGCAGGTGCCTGAAAACACCTTTCCCGGATTTTGTACAGTGACCCAACTGCGGCTTATTGGCAGTTGATGCAGCCACTGACTCAAATCCAACCTGTAATGCGGAGTAACCATCAGAAGCATCTGTCTTCTTTTGAGTAACAACACAAGGACCAGCCTGTATTACCGTTACCGGTATGCAGGTGCCATCTTCCATGAATATCTGGGTCATCCCCAGTTTTTTTCCAATGATGCCTTTTTTCATATCTGTTCCTATTCGAAAATAGTACGCTACAGTTTAATTTCTACGTCAACGCCAGCAGCCAAATCAAGCTTCATAAGAGCATCTACCGTTTGCTGTGTAGGCTCAAGGATGTCAATAAGTCTTTTGTGAGTTCTAATTTCAAACTGATCACGTGATTTCTTATCAACATGAGGTCCACGAAGTACACAATACTTATTTATAACGGTCGGTAGCGGGATCGGACCTGCAATACGTGCTCCAGTCCTCTTAGCTGTGTCGACTATTTCTCCTACTGAAACATCCAGCAGTTTATGGTCATATGCCTTTAGGCGAATTCTGATCTTCTGGCTCTGCATTGATATCCTCGTAACGTTTTATTCAATAATTGAGCTGACGACGCCGGCGCCAACGGTACGGCCACCTTCACGAATGGCGAAGCGGAGGCCGTCGTCCATTGCGATTGGGGTGATCAGGTTAATGGTTACTGCTACGTTGTCACCAGGCATTACCATTTCGGTTCCTGCCGGAAGATCAACTACGCCGGTTACGTCTGTTGTACGGAAGTAGAACTGTGGACGATAGCCGTTAAAGAATGGTGTATGACGACCACCCTCTTCTTTGCTGAGGATGTAAACTTCACCTTTGAACTTGGTGTGCGGTGTTATGGAGCCTGGCTTGGCAAGTACCTGCCCACGCTCGATGTCTTCACGCTTTACACCACGAAGGAGAGCACCGATGTTGTCGCCGGCACGGCCTTCATCAAGAAGTTTACGGAACATTTCAACACCGGTTACGGTGGATTTTACAGTTGCTTTGATACCAACGATTTCAATCTCTTCGCCTACTTTTACGATACCGCGCTCTACACGACCGGTGGCTACTGTACCACGACCGGAGATGGAGAAGACGTCTTCAACAGGCATGAGGAATGGCTTGTCGATGGCCCGCTCAGGGTTAGGGATGTAGCTGTCAACGGCATCCATCAGTCTGTTGACTGAGTCTTCACCAAGTTCGCTCTTCTCGCCTTCCAGGGCTTTGAGTGCGGAACCTTTGATGATTGGAATGTCGTCTCCAGGGAAGTCATATGATGAAAGCAGTTCGCGAATTTCAAGTTCTACCAGTTCGAGAAGCTCTTCATCATCAACCATGTCTGCTTTGTTGAGGAAAACTACTATGTAAGGTACGCCAACCTGACGTGCAAGCAGGATGTGCTCACGTGTCTGTGGCATAGGGCCGTCAGCTGCGGATACGACGAGAATTGCGCCGTCCATCTGAGCTGCACCGGTGATCATGTTCTTGACGTAGTCGGCATGGCCAGGACAGTCAACATGAGCATAGTGACGAGCATCAGTTTCATATTCAACGTGGGCGGTTGCGATGGTGATACCACGCTCGCGCTCTTCAGGGGCGTTGTCGATCTGGTCGAAGGCTTTGTATATAGCCTGACCTTTGCCTGCCAATACCTTGGTGATGGCAGCGGTCAATGTGGTTTTACCGTGGTCAACGTGACCAATAGTACCAATGTTTACATGTGGTTTGTTGCGCTCGAATTTAGCCTTCGCCATGATAACAGGCCCTCCTAGTTACTCATTTTTTGTGTAAATGCAGTTGAAAATAGTTTTGTATGGAGCCCACAACCGGATTTGAACCGGTGACCTCTTCCTTACCAAGGAAGTGCTCTACCTACTGAGCTATGTGGGCAATCTTCTGGAGCGGGAGACGGGACTCGAACCCGCGACCCTCAGCTTGGAAGGCTGACGCTCTAGCCAACTGAGCTACTCCCGCATAATCCAGATGAAGTTTTGTGAAAACTGTCCAGCATGCACTTACCAGTTGCGACTACGTCTCCTGGGCTCGTGCTCTGCTGCCGGTTTTCGATGATTTTATGGTGGAGGGGGGAGGATTCGAACCTCCGAAGTCGTACGACAGCAGATTTACAGTCTGATCCCTTTGGCCGCTCGGGAACCCCTCCAGGGAAGAAAGCTTTTCAGTTTAATGGAGCTGGCGATGGGACTCGAACCCGCAACCTGCTGATTACAAGTCAGCTGCTCTTCCATTTGAGCTACGCCAGCATCTCTTAAACCAAGCCTTAACAGGAATATCGTTATTAAATAAAATAACACACTTTGTCAAGCATTTTTTATCAAAACATATTATCAGGAGGATAATTCCATCGCAAATAACGACTAAAATTTGCAGTAAAAAAAATCAAACCATTGCTAGGCGCGGGATTAGTGCATTTTTTACTTTTTTCAGTGCTGCCTCTTCTATCTGGCGGACACGTTCCCGTGAAATTGAAAAATGACTGGCAATTTCCTGAAGCGTCATCGGATCATCTGCCGTCACCCTTGACTCTAAAATAAATCGCTCTTTTTCGTTTAAACCTTCATAGGCCTTCTTAACTTCTTGCCTGAGATTGCTGTTAGCCTGAAACTCTGCAAGAAGTTCTTCCTGATTCATACGGTCGTCAGCCAGGCTGTCTAAAATGCTGATTCCTTCTGAACCGGGCAGGTCTGCATCAAGAGAACACTCTCCCATTAGACGCTGTTCCATCTCTGCTACATCATTATCTGTAACGTTTAAAGAGAGTGCCGTAGAGTGAATATCATCATCTCCACCCATCCTGAGAATGGCATTTTTGGCTTCACGCAATTTAAAAAAAAGCTTTCTTTGTGCTTGGGTAGTCCCAATTTTGAGAAGACTCCAGGCGGAAATAATGTGGTTCTGGATATAGGCTCGAATCCACCAGACAGCGTATGAGATCAGACGAACTCCCTTAAATGGATTGTATTTCCTTACCGCCAGCATTAGTCCAATATTACCCTCCTGGATCAAGTCAAGCATCTTCAATCCATAATGACGATATTCATAGGCCACCTTGACGACAAAACGCAGATTTGCTGTAATAAGAGTGTGGGCCGCTTCAAGGTTCTTTTTTTCAAAAAAGGTTACCGCCGTACGATGTTCATCTTCCTCACTAAGAATAGAAAATTTTCGTATTTCAGCCAGATACAACGACAGACTGTCCGCCACAACCGGCAGGTTGGTTACCATGGTTCAATCTCCTTAATACTATTTACTGTTAGCACTCCACCACCTAGACTGCTAACAATTTAGCAACTACTATAAAATAAATCAAGTATCATTCGTTTTTTAATTATTGACCGCACCAAGCACCTTATCTACAGATTCAAATATTACCACTGTCATATCAGGCCTTTTGGGGGCATACGAGAACGATATTTTTGTATCCTTATCCTGCCACACGCAACTTACCACATGCGGAGCCTGTGAGCTATCCATCAAGCAATCACCGTATTTTTTTACAAAATCCTGTAACAGCCTTTCAATTCCTTGTTTGACTACATACTGTTCCTCATAAGTTACTGACACCGTATGTAGCAAGCCTTTTTTAAAAGCAAAATTTCTTCTTATAATCTTTTTGACCGGCTTGTACTGCCTATATATAATAGCGTCTCCCAAAGCGCTAATCTGCCCTCTTGGATACTTAATTTGTACTGACTCAACACTTGAGCCCCAACCAACCTTTTCGTACCCGGCAGGCAATGTTCCAGCCTCAGAATAGGAGAACAAATTTATCACCATATACATCGAGAGAAGTACACAAAACCGAAAGTTCACAAAACACTCCTCATTAACTAACAAAAACTGGTAAGGGCCGCAACGGCAGCCCTTA
>JBGSQR010000363.1:0-2573 GCA_041737975.1 Geobacterales bacterium
GGGACAGGGATACAACGCCTATGATGCCTGCCGCATCGGAGTATTCATCCACGGTTTTGCCGCCGATCTGGTTGCTGAAGAAATGGGTGTAACAGGTATCAATGCAACAGATGTAATTGAGAAACTGCCATATGCATTCAAGGAACTGGGGACCGGTAACTAGGGACTGGAAAAGGCATAAAAGCTTAAACACCAGTCCCCAGTACCTAGTCCCCTGTCCCTAAAAAAAGGAGAACACCATGCAGACAATAGCTGAGATCATGACGAAAGATGTTGTAACAGTAAAAACAGAAACCACTCTGCGTGAAATCGCGGTAATTTTTGATGAGCGTCGTTTCGGCAGCCTCCCGGTGACAGACAACAGTGGCAAACTGATCGGTATTGTTACCGCTTCAGATCTGATTGAGCAGGGACGTAGTCTTCATATTCCAACGGTTATTTCACTTTTTGACTGGGTTATTCCGCTGGGCAGCGAAAAATCTCTTGAGCGTGAACTGCATAAAATGACCGCACAGACCGTAGGCGAAATTCTAACTACAGAGGTTGTAACCGTTTCATCAACAGAACCGGTCAGCAAAGCGGCTGATGTTATGAGCGACAACAAGCTGCACGCCCTGCCGGTAGTTGATAATGGTACTCTGGTGGGAATGGTATCCCGCATCGACATCATCAGGAACCTGATAAAAAAGTGAGTCGGCAGGTTATATTTTCAAATTCACCACAGGAAACCTATGAACTGGGCAGACGCCTGGGCATTCTGTTGCCGAAAAGCTTTTTTATCGCTTTGCAGGGCGAACTGGGTGGTGGTAAAACCTGTTTCACCAGAGGGGTGGTAGCTGCTGTTTCACCTGATAGCGCCCACATGGTTGCCAGCCCGACCTTTGCCATAATGAATGAATATTCAGGCCCGACGCCTATCTATCATTTTGATTTTTACCGACTGACCAGTCAACACGAAATAATTGAGTTGGGTTTTGAAGATTATTTCACCTCAAACGGCATTTGTATTGCCGAATGGTCTGAAAGGCTGGAGGAACTTCTGCCGGGTAATCATCTCAGAATAACATTTGAACATGCCGGTGATGATTTGCGAAAAATCACTATTGAAGCCGTTAGTCCTATTGGCATTTCAATACTTGAAAACTTCGAAAACAAATAAAGCTGAAATGTTTTGACGCGTTAACATTTTTTCTGCTATATAAAATAGTTCATTTCAGACGTGATGAATGAAAATAATATTTGCAGAATGTAAGGATAAGACGGTATGGCACTAATTGTTCAGAAATACGGCGGCACATCGGTTGGAAATATCGAACGTATAAAAAACGTTGCCAAAAGAGTCATTAAAAACTATGACGAAGGCAACAGTCTGATAGTTGTCCTTTCAGCCATGTCCGGTGAGACCAATAAACTGGTCGCCCTGGCTAACAGCATCACTGAATTTCCGGATGGGCGCGAATACGATGCAATCGTTGCCACAGGCGAGCAGGTTACCATCGGGCTTCTGGCCATGTGTCTCAAGTCAATGGGCTACAAAGCCAAATCCTATCAGGGCTGGCAAGTACCAATCATCACCGACAGCACCGCCACCAAAGCCCGTATTCAAAGCATCGATGACAAAAGAATCCGGGCTGACCTTGAAGAAGGAACGATTGTTATTGTTGCCGGTTTCCAGGGAATAGATGAAGAAGGCAATATCACCACACTCGGCCGTGGCGGCTCAGATACTTCTGCCGTTGCCCTGGCAGCAGCATTGAAAGCGGATGTGTGCGAGATATATACTGATGTGGACGGTGTTTACACCACCGACCCTAATCTCTGCAGGGAAGCCCGCAAAATGGACAGGATCTCCTATGACGAGATGCTGGAACTGGCCAGCCTCGGGGCCAAGGTATTGCAGATTCGCTCGGTTCAGTTTGCAAAAAAATACAATGTGGACGTACACGTCCGCTCCAGCTTGAATGATAATCCCGGCACTTTAGTCACTCAGGAGAGTAAGGATATGGAAGCAATACTTGTATCAGGTGTAGCATATGATAAAAACGAAGCAAAAATTACAGTCCTGGGTGTACCCGACAGACCAGGTATCGCTGCAACTATCATTTCTTCACTTTCAGACGCAGCAATTCCGGTTGACATGATTGTTCAAAACGCCAGCCAGGCTGGCCTGACAGACTTCACCTTTACCGTCACCAAGGCTGATTTCAAACAGGCCCTGCAGATAACCAACAAGGTTGCTGAAGACATCAAAGCCAAAGAAGTGCTGGCCGACGAGAACATCAGCAAAGTCTCCATAGTCGGTCTCGGCATGCGCAGCCATGCCGGCGTTGCCACCACCATGTTCACAGCACTATCTTCCAACAATATTAACATCCAGATGATATCTACATCCGAAATTAAGATTTCAGTTGTTATTGATGAAAAATATACAGAACTGGCTGTTCGTGTCCTGCATGAAACCTTCGGGCTGGCCGGATAAGAGGCTGTTTAGCTTATAACCTCTACTATACAAAGCCCTGTTGCATTTAGCATCAGGGCTTTTGTTTATCTGACCTCTGAAGTCAAAAAATTTA
>JBGSQR010000386.1:0-4576 GCA_041737975.1 Geobacterales bacterium
ACCAGAATATCCAGGCAGGTGCACCGGTCACTATTGTTCCGGCAACTGCAATCATACCGAAACCACCCAAAGGCCTGGACAAGATCCTGACCACTGAGGCGGAAGTAATCGTAAAGTTCAAAGATGAGGCCGTAAAACTGACAAAAGCTGAACATGTTGAATTGCGAGATGCTCTCAAAACTATTTCAACAACCTCCGGGGTGCGTATCTTTGTTGAAGTCCCGACCGGCTTTACAGAAGCGAGGCGCATGGGTTTTTATCGCGCCATGGAAGTTCGTAACGAACTGATTGAAATGAAGGTACCACCTGAGCGGATTGATGTTTCTGTTCGAGAAGGCAAAAACCGGGCAAATGCCTCTAATGTCCATGTAACACCGAAATGAGTTTCTAAAATTGCGATCAAAAATAAGTAAGACATATAACTACATTACCTCCCTGCCACCTCATAGAGCCTTTGTGCTGCTTCTGCTAGTGAGCGCCACTAGTATTCTGCTCTGGTCTGCACTTGCCAGTGTAGATGTAATTGTTCGCACAGAAGGGCGAATTGTTCCGGCTGGAAAATCCCAGATAGTGCAGCATCTGGAAGGTGGAATAGTCCGCAAAATCCTGGTTCAGGAAGGTCAGGTAGTGACTGCTGGTCAGCCTCTGATGGAGATGTCCGATGTCCAGGTAAAATCCAACCTGGGACAGGATCAGACCAAATTGTCAGCTCTGCGGGGCCGGGAAGCCAGGTTGTTATCTGAAGTTAAGGGGCTGGATACTATTGCATTCCCGAAAGACCTGACTGACCCCAATGTAATCCGGGTTGAAACCGGTGCCTGGCAGGCACGCCGCTCACAACTATCTGAAGAAATTCGGGTGCTTCGGGCCCAGAGCTCCCAGAAGAAGAACGAGGTTTCAGAGATCGCTTCCAAACGTCAAAACCTGCTGGCAGAGTTGGAAGTCGCAAAAAAACAGCACAAGGTTATTGATGGATTGAGAAGAAACAATGCCGCTTCTGAAATGGAAGTTCTGGAAAGCCAGTCGAGGATCCAGAGACTTACCTCTCAGATCGCTGAGGCCACAACAGCCGCACCGCGCCTGCGTTCTGCCCAGTCAGAGTCTGAATCGCGTGTAAATGAAGCCATTGCCAGATTCCGTGCGGAAGCATCTTCCTCTCTGTCACAGGTTCGTGAAGAACTGGAAAAAGCCGGCCATGAAATCGGCACCAACACCGACCGTCTTGATCGTAATATCGTCCGCACTCCGGTAGCCGGACTTATCAACAAGCTTAACATCACCACCATCGGTGCTGTTGTACGTCCCAGCGAAGTATTGATGGAAATTACCCCCAGCGATCAGCGCATTGTCATAGAAACAAGATCAAACCCCAATGACCGCGCCAACCTGCGGCGCGGCCTTCCGGTGCGTGTGCGCATCGGAGCTTATGACTATGCTACCTACGGCACACTGGATGGTCATGTTACGGACGTAAGTGCAGACACGATCAGTGATGAGAAGGGCAATCGTTTTTATCGCGTCAATGTGGAAATTGACGCTTCAACTGTTATCAACCGCATGCGTCAACCTGGTGCACTTGTGCCGGGCATGGCTGCTACTGCCGACATTGTGGTTGGAAAGCGCACCATACTTTCCTACATACTTTCGCCACTGCTAAAATTCCGTGACGGTGCTTTCCGGGCCGGTAACGAGTTTAGTGACAAGTATTCAAAGATTTCAATATCATTTAATCGATTAACTATACGAGAGAGAGATTATGTTTAAACAACTTAGAATTTACTACCTCTATGTCTCGCTTCCCTATGTTCTTCTGCTTCTGGGCGCTGCGGTTTACTTTGATGCCATCAAAGGAACCATTCTCCGTAATCCCCATCCGCAGATCAATTACGCCATCTTTTTCATTATCCTGATCGGTGGTTTCCTGATCATCCGCAGCGTCAAACGATTGATGTCGGAAGCGGTCAAGCTCAAGGAATTTTCAGAAGCCATCCGCAACAAAACCGACCTGGCAACCCTGCAGGAAATGGCCATCAACTATAATGGCGATATTTCCTATGTTCTGCGTATGATCGCCGCCTCCGGTGGCCGTTCCATATCTCACCAGGAACAAACCGCTATCGAGCGTGAGCTTGTAAAAGCTGCAACACGACTAACAAAAAGCAACGCACTCCCTCAATTCCTGACCGGTCTGCTGGTCGGCATGGGCCTGCTTGGTACTTTTATCGGACTGCTTTCCACACTTAACGACATCTCGGCTCTGATCGGTAGTTTTGCCGATCTGGACATGTCCACAGCCAACCCGATTGAGGTATTCCGCAACATGATTGAACGCATGAAGGCGCCCATGCAGTCCATGGGAATTGCTTTCTCTGCATCTCTCTTCGGTCTGTTGGGCTCCATCGTTCTCGGCCTGATGATGGTGGCGGTTCGTCGTTTTCAAAGTGATATTCACTCCCTGCTCAGCTCGGAAGTAGCACAGCACATCGAGTTTGCCCTATCCCACGAAGGTTTTACCTACAGCAAAAATGCGCTCAAACTGGGTCTGGGACAGTTGCGTGGTGAAACTGTCACCGCCAAAGATGTTGTGGCCCGCCCTACCCAGCCTATTGAGCAGCAGATTACTGTTGCTGCAACCACTATTTCAGGAGCAACCGATGCAGAAGAAACTTCAACACCAGGACAGACTGCACCTGCTATTACTACAGACTCACTGGCAACAAAGTCTGACTCCCAAACAAGTCAGTTAAGTAAAACCTCCCAGCCAGGATTATCACTGGGCAATGAGGCTCAAATTCTTCTACGTATAGAAGAGCGTTTATCTGAATCATCACGCCTGCAACAACGTACATTAAGCTCTGAACTTGACGATTTCCAAAAACAGCGTGCAGATATGTTGAGGACACTTACGGAGCAAAACGAGGCCAGCAATAACTTCCGAAGTGAATTGCAGCGCCTTGGCAGACAACTGGCAACGGTACTTAACATCATGGAGAAGGGTAATACGGAGGTACTGACTCAGCTGTCAGAACTTATCGTGCACATTGCCGCTGATTCTTCGGAAACACATAAACTGCTTCTCTACCAGATCGAGGAGCAGCGCAAGACAAATGAAACGCTTATCTCGATCATTAAGGATCGGCAATAGTAATTTATAATAGAAACAACCACATAAGAGTCTGTACGGAATTTTAACGTTCCGCTAAAATGTATAGTTATAATTTCAGAATTGACGCAGGTTTGCAGTTTTTTTACATGAAGCGTAGCGCCTGAAGGAGACATTCACATGGCAAACGAAACCACAGGTGAAGCCGGCAATACTTTGCAGAAAGTGCTTACCCAGGGGAAACAGGTTGAACGTGCTGCTGTGGCACCCGATGGAACCGTCACCATCCCGCATAATGAAGCAATTCTTCAATCCGTAGATATAGCCGATGTTGACTTGTTGCTCGGCTTTTCTGATGGAACCTATACAGTTATCCCAAATGGCGCTCTTGATGCCATCAGCGACATCCCGCACAAAGTAATTTTTAATGACAACCTGGACAGCCTGAGTGCCCTCTTTAAAATGGTCGGTATCAGTAATCCGGCTAAAGCTGGCAGCCTGAGGCTGGTCAGCGAAAACATTGATGCTGCAAAACCGCCAGCTGAATATGTCTCCACAATTTCGGAAGAGCCGAGCCTGGACCTACCGGTACCGCCTGCACCATTGGCAAAAGTAAGTGCCGGCACATCTCTTGGTAAAGGCCCAGGACACGGCGGCAGCGGTTCAGGCGAGGGTGAAGGCGATGTCGCTGTTACAATAACTCCCTTAGCCACACCACAGCCACCAGTGTATCGCATAGGGCAGAAAAGTCAGCTTAGTATCCAGGACATACTTAACGCCACAGGCCTTGGAACGCCAAACATTACCACAGGCCTTTACACCTCATCAGAATACAAGGTTACGCCATCGGGCCGATCCGATCTACCGCTGGGTTCCTATGACCCAAGTGCCAGCACAAGTCAACTGGCAGATCGCTCCAACCCCACCAATCAGGCCACACATGAACATATCTATGGAACAACAGGTTCTGACACTATTGTCTTTAATCCGGCCTTCAGTAGCAGTGAAGCTCAATGGAGCAAAACACTCCATCTCGACATAAATAATTTTTCCGACGTAACGTCTGTTCAGCTGGTATTCGATGCTGTCAAAATTGCTCAGATACCTGGTTTTGATATCAAAGGGCTTGATGGAGCCGTTGTTACCAGGGATAGCATCAACTCCAATTCCTGGCATGTCAATCCAACTGCGGACATGCTACTTCACGGAATTAATGTCGCCATCGTATATGACATAAATGACAGCGCGGCACCGGTTAACTTTGGTGCAGACGTCACAGTCAATGGCCATGCAGGACCGTATGAATTTGAGTTAACCAACAACCTCAGTTTTACCTGGCGAGATGCAGTAACTACTGATGACTTTACTGTAACAAGCTCGTCCGGCACCCCCATAATGGTCCTGCCACGTGATGGTCTTGGTGTTATAGTGAATGCTGGAGACGGGAACGACACTGTCAACTCAGGCGCCGGC
>JBGSQR010000394.1:0-7652 GCA_041737975.1 Geobacterales bacterium
CCATTTCCTTGTTAAAATTTAATGTTTAAAAAAGAAAAAACTCCTGCCCTTGTTTTAAGAGCAGGAGTCATCAGCTTGCAGTAAGCGGTTATGGCGAACTCCATCGCCTTTGAATTTTGAAGAGGCTATCATCCTTGAAGTTTAAAATCAAGCAGAGTCTATTCTTATCAATTTGGGGTTACCCCAATTTGAAAACTTATATGAATAGTACAATTAAAACTACTGAACCGGTCAGCTCGACGTAAAAGATGAAGATCTCAAGTATATCTACCACGGCACCGGCCAAACACACAATAAATTTATTATGTTACTCCAAAAATACAGTTTTAGACAGAGACACTATAGCCCATCCGAAATTTTTAACGTGCTTCGTCATCGGTTTTTCTGTAGTTGTTAAAAGCTGAGTATGCGGGTCAAAGCAATTAGATACGTCAACAGAGAACAAGATGACAAACTTATGTGTCAACTATATGATGTCAATTAATTATACATTGAATGCAATAATCATAAGTAAAATAAGTAATTATACAGTCATAAAGCAATAATTGACACGATTTAAATGTCTATAAAAACCGGACATAAACATGAATGGTTTTACCAGCCACATTGTTCTTTCTCGCCCGGGAGCCTACCATTTCTGACAGTTGCAACATAAACCTGCGGATCTCCTGCGGGTCGGAGATGTCACGCTCCAGGGTCATGCTGTGGCCGATACTCTTTACGTCCTCTTCGCTGCTGAATGCCACAACCGGCGAATCGTCTATGCCCTGGCCCATAAGCTTAAGCCGTGGGCCGATGATGCCAAACTTCCGCGTAAGCCGTTCCACATCACAGCGGCCAAGTTCGCCGCAGGTGAGCAGATTCATCATCCTGAGCGTAGCCGCCGTTTTCTTGCCAATGCCACATAATTCGCCTACTGGCATAGTCTCAAGCAACCTTGACACGTCCTCAGGGTTGACAATATACAATCCATCAGGTTTACGGAGGTCAGAGGCCAGCTTTGACAGCAGTTTATTTGGGGCTATGCCGATCGAGCAGGTGATGCCGAACATATCCCGGATCCTCACCTTAATCTCCATGGCGATCTTCTCAGCTCCGCCGAACAGCTTCACACTACCAGTGATGTCTAACCAGGACTCGTCAATAGAGAATGGTTCAACTTCAGGGGTGTAGTCACGGTATATCTCATTTATTTTAGAACAGGTGTAGGTGTACTTTTTGTTATCTCCGACAACGATAATTAACTGTAACGGCTCGCACTTATAATCCCTCCGAATCGCAATCATCGCAATTTTAGGCTCACTTTATTTGATTCTATCCGGTACCTCTGATTCATTTTAATTGCAAATGAGATCGCAATTATAAATTCGGGATCGCAATCATCCGTGTTGGGACCACTTTATCTGCAACTATATAGTCCAGAAAACGAGGGTTTTTTTGACTTTTTCTGTTTGACGTTCCCCCCACTGATTTTATTCATATTTATTCTCCACAAACTCTTGCCAAGAAACAAATTCCAGCTATAATTCCTCTGACTGAGTTTCTGAACACTTATGGAGCATGCATGCTGATTGGTTACGCCAGAGTATCAACCGATGACCAACATTTGAATCTGCAACATGATGCTTTGCAAAAAGCCGGTTGCGAGAAGGTATATTCCGACCAGTTAAGTGGTGCCACAACTGAACGTCCCGGTCTTTCCACCGTCTTTGAAGTGTTACGCCCTGGAGATACCTTGGTCATTTGGCGGCTCGATCGTTTGGGGAGGTCATTGAAACACCTGATCCATATGGTTGAGCAGTTGGACAAACGGCAAGTAGGCTTAAAAAGCCTGCAAGAAAACATCGATACAACCACTTCAGGTGGAAGATTGGTATTTCATCTATTTGGAGCTCTTGCCGAATTCGAGCGCACCCTGATCCGGGAGCGGACTCAGGCCGGAGTCAATGCCGCCCGTGCCCGTGGTCGCCTGGGCGGGAGACCTAAACTGCTTGAATCCAATAAAAGAGAATTGGCAATTCGTCTGCACCGTGAAAGTAAGCATAGCATTGCTGAGATATGCACAATGATGGGAATTTCAAAAAGCACGCTCTACAACTATCTGGCGGAGTCTACCAACGATGCCAACAGCAAAACGTAAAAGCCTATCAGTAGAAATGCTCCTGCAGCTAAAGCGGCGCCTTGATACACTGCCGCCTCGGCATGAAGAACGCAAAGAGCAAATTGCAAGCTTGGCTGACCTCTGTGGAGTATCGTCAGCTACTATCTACAGGTCACTAAGGGAACTGCAAAAACCAAAACCGGCATCACGTTCAGATTATGGCCATCCACGCAAAATGACTGTCAAGCAGATGGAACAATACTGTGAACTGGTCGCCGCATTAAAACTCCGCACTACCAACAAACAAGGACGCCATCTTTCCACTTCCAGAGCAATAGAACTTCTTGAAAAATATGGCGTAGAAACCGCCCAGGGACATATTCAAGCCCATGCAGGTTTGCTCACCAAAGTAACCGTAAATCGTTTCCTGGTACGGTGGGGATATGACCAACCCCGTCTCACCCGCCAACCACCTGCTGTTCGTTTCCAGGCTGACAACAGTAACGATTGTTGGCACTTTGACTTATCTCCTTCCGATTTAAAACATATAGCCAACCCTTCCTGGTCGGAACAAGGCCGAGGCAAACCATTACTGATGTTATTCAGTGTAGTTGATGACAGAAGTGGTGTCTGCTATCAGGAGTACCGCTGTGTCTATGGTGAAGATGTTGAAGCCGCACTTCGCTTCCTCTTCAATGCCATGTCCGGAAAGCAGATAGATAGTTTCCCTTTCTGCGGCAGACCCAAGATGATCTATCTTGATAATGGTCCCATTGCCAAGAGCCGGGTATTCCAGAACGTCATGGACCGTCTTGATATTAACTGGCAAACACACCTTCCAGCAGGAAAAGACGGAAGACGCGTAACCGCCAGGTCAAAAGGCAAAGTTGAACGCCCATTCAGAACCGTAAAGGAAGCTCACGAGGTACTTTACCACTTCCATAAGCCGGAAACTGAGACAGAAGCCAATCAGTGGCTTATGAATTACCTGATCAACTACAATCAGCAGCAGCATCGCAGTGAAGACCACTCCAGGATAGAAGACTGGCTCTCCAACATCCCGTCAGATGGTATCAGGGAAATGTGCAGCTGGGAAAGATTCAGTACCTTTGCCAGAGAACCTGAAAGACGTAAAGTAGGCATTGATGCCAGGGTAACTATCGATGGTACCGCTTACGAGGTTGAACCGGGTCTTGCCGGTGAAACTGTTATTCTGCTCTGGGGGTTGTTCGACAATGATCTATATGTAGAATACCAGGGGGAGCGTTTTGGTCCATTTCATCCGATTTCAGGTCCAATATCACTTAATCGTTACCGAAAGTTCAAGAAAAGCAAAGCCGATGAGCGTGCTGATCGAATCGAGCGATTGGCATCGCAGCTTAATCTGTCTATTTCAGCTCTTAGGGACGAGCCCGAAATAATGCTGATTGCTGCCGACAGTTCCAGCAAAATCCTGATGCAACCGTTTGAACAATTGCCAGCACCGGACGTCTGTTATCCGACTGTCGTTGCCGCAAAGCTTGCCATAGCTGATGAACTGGCTAAACCACTGGCTAAACTGCCTGAACAGGATCTTCAGTTCATAAATAATCTGCTTACAGAAACATTGGAACGTTCAATAGTCCTGGCACAGGTCAGAGAATATTTCCGTAATAAAAGAAAAGGGGGAAGTGAATATGCGGGCTGACGTTATGGATCACTATGGGATACAAAAGCCGTTCAATCAAGCCGGATTTTACGAGACAGAACATTACCAGCAGCTATTCAGAAACATTAAATCCTCACTTTTTGAAGGCAAACTGATCGCTGTATGCGGTGTGGTTGGTAGCGGCAAGACAGTAACCATGAGACGGCTTCAACAGTCGCTCCGTGAAGAAAACCGTTTTGTAGTATCTAAGTCCATCGCTATTGAAAAGCGACGTACAAATCTGGGCACTTTGATCAGCGCTCTCTATTTTGATCTTACTCCCGGCAAACAGGTGAATATTCCTACTCAAGGAGAACGCCGTGACCGGGAATTGCAGGAGCTGGTTAAAAAAGGCAAAAAGCCAGTCGCTCTTTTTGTTGATGATGCTCACGAACTAAGACGCAACACCTTGAATGACCTCAAGCTCCTTATTGAAGTCATTGCCGATGGTGGCGGGCAGCTATCAATAGTTCTGGCCGGTCATCCAAGATTACACAATGACCTAAAAAACCCTAACATGGAAGAAATCGGCTACCGGGCCACAATATACTCTCTGGATGCGATCACCGGCAGTCAGCGGGAATATATTCACTGGCTACTGAGAAACTGCAGTGATGGGGAAGACCCGGAATCAATGTTCACCGAGGAAGCAATTGATCTGTTAGCATCCAAGCTTCGTACCCCGCTGCAGGTAGAACAACATCTGAAACTGGCACTTGAGGCCGGTTACCAGACAGGAATTAGACCTGTGCCGATAGAAGTGGTTGAATCAGTCCTATCTAAAAAGCTTGATGATCTGGAACCGACACTGACTCGTCATGGCTACAAGATGAAGGATCTAGCAGAAGAACTTGGTGTCAAAACTGGTGAAATAAAAGCGTTGTTCCGCAATCAGTTGGAGCCAGGCCGTTCAAAGGATTTGCAGGAAAAGATGTTGGCGGCTGGCTTGCCGATATAGTTCTTTTTCTGCTTGTTAGTAGAGGTTTTGATACTACGGTGGATTACCTACTGACAGGCAACCGCACCGATGAGAGGCCGCTACACAATCTGCGGCTGCTGGAGCGGTTCAGAGAGCTTGAAAATGTCAACGCAGGTGACCAGGATGCCGTCATCAGGCTGATTGACGCCATGATCGTTAAGGATAAAGTGGAAGGGGCGATCAAGCCAAGGCAAAAGCGAACTGAGGCGTAAAACCTCCCGCCAATCATTCAGCGGTTAAAGAAAAAAGTCACAAACTAAAAACGCCGCGAAGCCCTGTAGTATAGGGATTCACGGTGTTTTGGGTTGATGCGGGTTGTGTGTTGGGTAGGCTTCTACAGTTTCCTATGATGTCTTTATTTAGTTTTCATTTCCTGGTGCTCGCATATACCCTTTTCATAGTTCCAACGGCCACCACTATCTAAGCACTTATCTATATCAAATTGCCCCTTAAACCAATAAGCAAAAAATATCAGTAATAACAGTATAATAGATAAAATAATTATTTAATTTTGCTCATAATCAATACCTCGGGTTAATACCATTAGGTCGTAATGAACCGCAAGCTTGGCTGCATGGGGTATTGGGATCGCCATCTCTCCCCTGTTTATTCGCAGCTCTATCTGCATCACAATCTGAACGACGGTCGCCCTTAATATATTGATCAGTAAGCTCACGGCCTTCGCTGATAAGTGCTGCTGCGTCTCGCCCCACCATCGGATCGTAATATCTCGCTCTGTAATAATACAGGCCAGTTTCTTTGTTTAACTCCCTGCCAGTACAGGTTAGGTTCAAGGTGAACTTTTTTGGCACTATCGACGTAATTGTAAAGGTTTATTCAACCCTCAAACCTATTGAATTAATTGCTAATGATATCTGTAAGTTATGTTTGCCCTTAAGAAATTTAGTGCAAAATTTTCTCTTGCAATTCCGCTAGCATCTGATAAAAAATCAACATCGATAATTAAGTCTGGATCAATTGATATTTTAATCATTTTGTACTGTTTACCATTTTGTGTTTCAGTTCTTTCAATCCCTTCAATAACTTTGCCTCCGACATTATAAGTCTTTGTCTGATAATTAATGCCTTTACTTTCAAGATACCTTATGTAGTCTGTTTCTGCAGTCTTCACATTCTTGGTTAAAGTATGGACATGAATCCGTAAATTGCCAGAACTAGAAGTTAACGTTAATGGCTTCCTGGAAATCACATCCATTTCTTCACTCATTTTCACATTAACCATTGAGATAGAGACTACTCTATTAATTTTGTTCATAATTAAGGTGACTGACAAAACACCAATAATTAAAAAGATACTGGCAAAAATCCATATTTTTTTGTTAATTGCAGAGCCAAATAACATATTTTCTCCTAGTTAAAATGGATCTAAGGATGTGTGTTTGAAAATATCGCTTAAACCTTTAGCAGTATCCCCGCCAACAGTAGCACGTTCTGCGTCTATTTCTCTTAACCTGCGATACAATTTATCATAGTGATCATAGTCACCACGTTCATATGCTCTGTCGCACAGTTTTTGTGTCTTGTTTCTGTAGTCGGTAAGATTTTTTAAATGTTTCTGATCGTAATAATTATCGATTAACTTTTTTATTAAATTGATTTTATCTATTCCTGACTTGATTTTTTTCTGATAATCGGCAAGAGATTCTTCTAACCCATATGGATCTACGTAATTCACCGGATTATTTTGGACATACCCATAAAGATTTACATCACCACCGGCGAATGAGATTGGATCCTTTGAGATAAACCTGCCAATACTCGGATCATAGTATCTCGCCCGGTAATAATACAGGCCGGTTTCTTTATCCCATTCCCTGCCAGTATACGCATACGGTTGAACTAATGTACCTGTCTGAGTGGCATTCCCAAAGCTGTCATAGCCGTATGTATTAACAGTTGCCTGAGTGCTGTCAGTAATAGTCCTGATGCTGCCCAGTGTGTCTTTGTGATATGCGTAAAGCATACCACCCTTTTCTATTCCGAGTGGGTCATCAATGGTCAGGTTGTTGGTGTATCTGGTGGTTATGTTGTTTGATCCATCATATTCATAAAGGATATTAGCACCGTCGTACAGGTATTTTGTTATTACTCCGTTTGCGGTCTTTTCAATGCGTCTGCCGAAGGGGTCGTATTTGTAGGTACTTGTTACCGTTGTTGAAGCGGTTGTCTTGTCAACCTGGACAATACGGTTTTCTCCATCATAGGTGAAGGTGTAAGTCGTGCTGCCTTCGGTTTTTGTGATGATATTGCCATTACTGTCATAGGTAAAGGTTGCGGTTGTTGATGCCTTGAGTTGATTGCCAAGGTCGATTGTGTAGGTTGTTGCTGATTGCGGTCCGGTGGTTCTGTTGCCGGTGGCGTCATAGGTATATTGCTCTTTGGTTGTTGTGCCCAGGTCGGTTGTGATCAGACGGTATACAGCATCGTATGTATAGTTTGTTGTGCCTGTCGGTTCAGTTTTCTTGGTTCGGTTGATGGTTTTGTCATATGTATGGCTAATAGAATCAATTATTGTTCCGGCTGATGTTTTTGTTACAAGCTTTGTTATACGACTGTCTGCGTCATAGGTGTAGGAAGAGTAAGTACTGTTGGGGTTGGTTGTCTTTGTTCTTCTGTCCAGATTGTCATAGGTAAAACTGTATATCTTGGCGTTGTCAGTCAGTTTTGTAAGCCGGTTTTTGTTGTCATACACGTAGGTGGTAATCCTGCCATCAGGAGCAGTTAATTTTGTGCGATTGCCGTTAGCGTCCAGGATATAGCTAATCGTTCTGTTACTGTTGTCAGTTATGCCGACTAGTCTGTTATTTGCGTCGTAGCTGAGTGTGTAGGTAATATTGGCGTTGCTTGCTGTGATCATGTTGCCT
>JBGSQR010000459.1:0-5306 GCA_041737975.1 Geobacterales bacterium
CTTGAGCGTGGCCTGAAAGCTGCCGACGGTAAAGTGCTGATCAATTCTGTTTCCGGTGAGGCCAAGAGCATGCGCCGGGTTCTGCCGCTGGCAAAAAAATATGGTGCTGCCATTATTGGTCTGACCCTGGATGCCAAAGGAATTCCGGAAACCGCAGAGGGGCGCCTGGCCATTGCACGCCGGATTAGAAACGCTGCCCGCCGTCATGGGATCCCCGATTGTGACATCATTATTGATTGTCTGACTCTGACGGTCAGTGCCGAGCAAAAACGGGCTGTTGAGACTCTCAAGGCCATCAGACTGGTGAAGGAAAAGCTGGGGCTGTCTACTGTGCTGGGTGTCAGCAACATTTCTTTTGGCCTACCGCAACGTCCAATTATCTCAGGAACATTCTTTGCCATGGCGATAGAGGCCGGTCTGGATGCAGCCATCATTAATCCAAAAGACAAGGCCATGATGGATGCCTGGCGTTCTGCCATGGTGTTATTGAATCGGGATCTGCAAGCGGCGGAATATATCGAAGCCTATCGAGGAGTGCAAGCCGATGCAGCAGCACCTGCCCAGGCATCTGACAATCCGCTGACTGTCCGTGAAAAACTTTCCCAGGCCGTAATTACCGGAGACCGCGACGGAATAGTAGCACTGGTTGAGGCCGCATTTGCTGATGGTCTGACACCAATGCAGGTCAGCAATGAAGGCTTTTTACCTGGTTTGGAAGAGGTTGGACGACGTTTTGAGAAAAACATCTTCTTCCTGCCCCAGGTCATGCAGTCGGCTGATACCATGCAGGCCGGTTTTGCCAGGCTGAAGCAGGAGATGAAAGGGCAGTCGTTCAAGAGTCTTGGCCGTATTCTAATGGCCACTGTTGAGGGTGATATCCATGATATCGGCAAAAATATCGTTTGCACTCTGCTGGAAAATCATGGTTTTGAAGTGTTTGATATTGGCAAAAATGTCTCAGCTGCAACTATTCTTTTCAAAGCCAAAGAGCTGAATGTGGATATCGTCGGGCTTTCAGCATTGATGACTACAACCATGTCCGAAATGGAAAATGTCATCAAAAAACTTAAGGCAGCAGGCATCAAGACCTTCAGCATGATTGGCGGTGCCGTTGTCACTCAGGAATATGCCGACCGCATCAGTGCTGATATCTATGCCAAAGATGCCATGGAGGCGGTTGCCAAGGTTAAGCGGTTACTAGGTGTTGAAGCCTGATTAATATTGTGATATTTAAATATTTGTAACTGATCCTGGAAGCTGTTAGTCTTTCGTGACAAATTTTCTGCAAGCGAAAATCAAGGTTTATAGAGATGATCCTGGGATTTAACCACAATGTAAACTACAAGGGTGAAGTATTCCATGTCCAGACTGAGGACAGCGGCATTTCTTTACCCAATATTACCACCCTGCTTTATAAAGGCGGAGTGATTCTCTGTTCCAAAAAAACCAGTTATGCTGACATTCTCAAGATGAGTGATCTTGAAACTGTTGTGGAAGAGCTGATGAAGGAACAGCATAAAGAGGTTATGAGGCGACTTAAGTCCGGTGAGTTTGATGAACGTGCTTTTCTTGTACCTGCATCCACGTTTGAAAATATTGAAATACCGACCCTTGCACCTCTTGAAGAACCGGTGGCTGCTGCTGTTGCAGCGGAGCCGGAACAACAGCAAGCATTATCCAAAAATGAAATTTCCAAGATCATCAAGGATTCAGTTCAGAAAAATTCTAAAAACCCTTCCCTTAAGTCCATACCTGCAAATGAATCAATCAGTCTTGATGATGCTATCGGCATTTTTTTTCAAAAATCCAAATAAGCCAGTCAACTGCAAACTCCCGATATCAAATTTAAAAATACACTTTGATTTAGCTGTTTTTTACGGTCTTTGCTTGCCGTATTGTCAAAACCGGACAACATCGGTATAGTTGTATGGAAATTGGTCGGCCAAGTTATGTTGTCCAGGCAAGTGCGGTAGAATTGAAGCTTGAAATCTTAGATATAATCTTGAGTAATACAAAAAGGGTGGTGGATTGATGAATAGGTTTTTCCTATGTTTGTCGCATTCAGTTGTAGCATTGGTTCTTTCTGTCTCACTTTGCTTTGCTGGCCCGCTCGATGATTACTATCTGAATCAATTCAAGGAGCCGACCAGTGGTGCTTTGGAAAAAGCGGTTTTACTTCAGGCTCAGGAAACTGGTGGTATTCCGCATTGCGGTACCCCTCTCAAGCATGGTCTGCAGCGTGACTGGAATCTTCTTGAGTCGTCTACACAGAAGACGCTGGTTAAACAGGTGGCTGCACCGGTGCTAAGTGGTGCGGAATTAACCTACGCTTCTCCTTCGGGCCGTTTTCTGATCCATTATACGGACTCCGGTGGTGATGCGGCTTCTTTTGCTTTTGTTCAAGACGTTGCACAAACATTTGATGATGTTTCTGCTTACTATAGTGCTCTGGGGTGGATCCTTGCGCCAGGTACGCCATATGATATTTATTTGAGAAATTTAGCTCCTCAGAAACTTTACGGCCAGACAACAACTTCTGGGTCGATGCTGGGGGCACCTTTTACAAATTCAATAGCCAGTTTTATCGAAATCGATAATGATTTTACCGAGTCAATATATGCACCATATAATTCCACTCAGAGTCTTCAGATCACAGCATCCCATGAATATCATCACTCAATTCAGTACGGTTACAATTTTTTCTTTGATGTCTGGTACGCCGAGGCAACTGCAACCTGGTATGAAGACGAAAAATACGATGGTATAAACCAGCTATACAATTATCTTGATGAGGCTCTCACAAATACAAAGCTCAGTATTGATATATCCCCTTCAATTACAACAGGCGGCGGTTACGGGCGCTGGTTGTTTAACCGTCAGCTTGCGGAAAGTCATGGTACTGATTTTATAAGAACTGTCTGGACGAATCTGGCCGGTAGGAATTCTCCCGGCAATAATGCGGATATTCCCATGACCCCTGTGCTGGATGCTGTTTTGCAGTTAAATTCATCAAATATGGGGGAAGAGTTCTTTACCTATGCCGGCAAGCTTTATACTGGCGCCTGGACATCACACCTCAATGAGGTTTCCCTTATTCCTGCTGTTTCAATGTCTGGCACATATACGTCGAATACTGTAAATGCTGCTTCACTACCGTCACCATCAACTACGCTTCCTCACTATTCTTTCGCCTATTTTAAACTGATTCCACCTGCTCTGGCTTCATCCGCATTGACCATTACATTGACCATGGATGCTACAGGTGTTTCAGCCGTTGCTTTCAGGAAAACAAATTCAATTATAACTTCGTTTACTCCGGCAGTTGGCAGTAACCAGATTTTTATTCCGGGCTTCAGCCTTGCCAGTGAAGTAGTATTGCTTCTGGTTAACACGAGCGCATCGGACAACAAGTTTGCAGGTTTCAGTACAGACGGCAGTTCGGTTACTGCACCAATGTCAGGAGCTTCATTCGGCACTAGTGGCGGTGGTGGCGGTGGTGGTTGCTTCATCGCCACAGCGGCCTACGGTAGTTACCTGCACCCACAGGTCCATGTCTTGCGTGATTTTCGTGACACCTGGCTGCTGACCAATGCCCCAGGCCGTGCCTTTGTGAAGCTGTATTATCGCCTGAGCCCGTCTGTGGCTGATGTTATTGCGCAAAATGAAATACTCAGATTTTTAACCAGGGTGTTACTGACACCACTGGTTGTTATGGTCGGCCATCTGGGATTGTTCTGCTTGTTATCAACCGGTTTGATTACAGTCATATTGATAAAAAGAAATGACCAGCGTGAGAGGTCTCAGGCTGGTCATTGAAAGCAGTAGTGTTTTTGTTTTAATTACTATTTCATCAAAACGTCAATCTTCGCCTTTTTACGAGCATCATCCAGATATGTGCTTATCGCTTCGTTGACTTTTTGCCCTTTCAGGTAATCATCAATTTTTGGCTTTGCAACTTTGAAGGCGACTGTTTCAGCACTTTTCTTGTCAGTAACTTTGATGATGTGATAGCCAAACTGAGTTTCCACAACCTCACTCACATCACCCTTTTTCATTGCAAAGGCGGCTTTTTCGAAAGCCGGAACCATCTGCCCTTTTCCAAAGAAGCCGAGATCTCCTCCCTGCTGGCTGCTGGGGCAGGTTGAGTTGCCTTTTGCTACGGTTGCAAAATCAGCTCCACCGGCAATTTCCTTGCGCAGCTTGTCTGCTTTTTCTTTGGCTTTTTTCTTGTCTGCATCGGTAGCCTTTGCATCAACACCAATCAGTATGTGACTGGCCTTAACTGTTTCTTCCTGCTTGAATTTATCGCTGTTCTGATCATAAAACTTTTTACTCTCATCCTCGCTGACCACTATTTTTGAAACAATTGTCTGCTGGATGAAGTTGGAGATGACCAGATCGCGGCGGGTATATTCTCGCAGTTCTGCAGGGTTGATATCCAGTGCCTTCAGGGATTTTTCGAACTCTTGATCTGTGGAAAAACGTTTTTTCCCCTGTGCTATCTTGGCATCGATCTGGCTTTCAATATCCTTGATTTCAAATTTTTGTGCCGCCTGATAAAGTAGCTCGGCAGAGATAAGCTGATTTATGACATATTTTTCAAAATCTTTCTTTTTTTCTGCAGGGATCTGCGTGCCGGGTTTTCCAGACATCATTACTTTTTGGGCTCTTGCAAATTCAGTTGCATAAATGATTTTACCGTTAACAGTTGCAACGGCTTCATTTGCAGAAATGGGGGTTGCTATTGGTGCGTCGGTTTTTGTTGCTTTTTCTGTTTCCGCTGCATGAACAGCTGTACTCAGACAAAGAAGTGATGCGGCCAGAATGACCGGTGCGCGCATGAAAAACTTAATTGTGTGCATTATTCGTCTCCTCAGTAGATTTCAAATATTTGGATATTTATAACATATCAGGGTAGTACTGAAAAGCGAAACATAGTTTTGACTTTTAATCTTGATTCAGTTACATTTTTTTGCGTTTAATTGTTTCAAGGCGTTAAGCAGCAGTTTATTATTGCAAGGGAGGTAGTACGGATGAAAAAGGTACTATTGGTTGACGACAGTCTGACTGTTGCTCGTCAGTTGCAAAAGATAATTGAAGGCTCGGGAGATTTTGTTTCGGTTGGTCATGCCAGAAACGGTGCAGAGGCGATCAAGATGAATCACTCCGAAAATCCGGAAATTATCTGTATGGATATGAATATGCCTGGTATGGATGGGCTGACAGCTTTACGCAGCCTGATGGTGATTGATAAAGATGTTAAAGTAGTTATGGTTACTTCTCTTGGGGGAGTAGGTGATAAATAC
>JBGSQR010000583.1:0-2815 GCA_041737975.1 Geobacterales bacterium
GTCATGCTGTAGGTCTTTGCCAATGGGGTGCCAAGCAGCGTGCATTGGATGGTTTTACCTATACGGAAATTCTTTCATACTATTATCCAGGCACAGAACTTAAAATGCTCTTTGATATCCGCTGACATGGTAATTTAATGCTCGTAAAAGAATTTGAATACCATTTGCCGCAGGAACTGATTGCCTGCTATCCGGCTTCTGAACGTGATGCTTCCCGTTTGATGGTCTTGAATCGCCAGAGGGAAAGTATCAGCGATGATCATTTTGCTAATATCACCAGTTATCTGAATTCTGGAGATTTGCTGGTAATGAATGATACCAGGGTTATTCCGGCCAGAATCTTTGGCCGAAAATCTACTGGTGGCAAGGTGGAAATTTTTCTTGTGCGGCGTGACAATGGACCATCCGAGAGTTGGACCTGTTTACTGAAATCGTCAAAAGGTCTGCAGGAAGGACAGTTGTTGAATCTTGAGGGCGGCATGACAGCTCGGGTTTGTAGAAAACTGGAAGGCGGGTCCTGGCAGATCGGGTTTAGTGGCGAAATACCTTTCTGGACATGGTTGGATCAGGAGGGGCAAATGCCTTTGCCTCCATATTTGCAGCGCGACGCTGATATAAACGACCGTGAACGATATCAAACTGTTTACGCCAGTGCGCCGGGAGCTGTTGCAGCACCTACTGCAGGTTTACATTTTACCCGTGAACTGCTAGAAAAGATTCAGGCAAAAGGGGTTGGGGTTTCTTGGGTAACGCTGCATACCGGATTAGGAACTTTTTTGCCGGTTCGTGTTGAAAAGGTAGAGGATCATAAGATTCATACAGAACTCTACTCCATTTCGAACGCTACCGCGCAGGCCATCAAAGAAACCAAAGCTCGCGGCGGACGTGTCTTTGCGGTGGGAACCACCACCACCAGAACACTTGAATATGCGGCGAATGATAAAAATGAAGTCGTGGCAGGCGAGGGTGAAGCTGATATTTTTATCTATCCCGGTTATGGCTTCAAGGTTGTAGATGCCATGATAACTAATTTCCATCTGCCGGAATCAACTCTGATGATGCTGGTATCGGCTTTTGCCGGTAAGGATTTTGTCTTTGAAGCCTACCGTCAGGCCGTAAATAGAAATTACAGATTTTACAGTTATGGCGACGCCATGCTTATTTATTAAGGCAATTTTGGATTTTGAATGATAAATTTTGAATTGCAGTACAAATTCAACATCCAAAATCCATAATTCAAAATTGTTTTTTACAGGGTGTTTAATTTGTCATTTTCCAATTTTTCAATTTTGCATCGCGATTCGTCCTGTTCTGCCCGACTTGGTTCTTTAAAGACGGAGCACGGATCCATAGAAACACCTATTTTTATGCCCGTCGGGACAAATGCCACGGTCAAGGCCATGACTCCGGAAGACCTGCTGGCTATTAATGCCCAGATTATACTCTCCAATACCTATCACCTTTATCTGCGTCCCGGTCATCAACTGGTTGAAAAGATGGGCGGCCTTCACAAATTCATGAACTGGAATCGTCCGATTTTGACGGATAGCGGCGGATTTCAGGTCTTCAGTCTTGGTGAATTACGCAAAATCACGGAAGACGGCGTCAAGTTTCAATCTCATATTGACGGTTCATATCACGTGTTAACCCCCGAGTTTGCCACACAGATTCAGGAATCACTGGGCGCCGATATTATCATGTGCTTTGATGAGTGCCCGCCTGCCACGGCAGATAAAAACTATGTGGCACGTTCACTGGATATGACTACCCGTTGGGCCAAACGCTGCAAAGATGTGCATAAACGGGAAGGGCAGCAGCTGTTCGGCATCATTCAGGGCGGAATGCATTATGATCTTCGTGCACGCAGCCTGGAAGATATCTGTTCTATCGGTTTTGATGGTTATGCCTTGGGTGGTTTGTCGGTTGGTGAGGAAAAAGAGCAGATGTATGGCGTGATGGAAGCCTGCAGCCCGATGATGCCGCAGGACGCTCCTAGATATATAATGGGTATTGGAGCTCCAGAAGACCTTGTAGAAGCGGTTTGGCATGGTTATGATATGTTTGACTGCGTAATGCCGACACGTAATGCACGTAACGGCATGCTTTTTACCAGCCAGGGCCGGATCAATATCAAGGCCAAGATTTATGAAGAAGATGCAGGGCCTTTGGATCCTGAATGCGGCTGCTACGTCTGCCGTAATTATTCCCGTGCATATCTCAGGCATCTTTATCGTGCCGGAGAAATTCTTGCCTCAAATTTGAATAGCTATCATAATCTTTACTATTATCTTGATCTGATGAAAAAGATGCGTGAAGCAATAGGAAATGACAGTTTCACCGAGTTTCGTAGGAATTTCTTGAAAAATATGGTAAACAATCAAAAAATCAAAGGAGAATGAGTCTATGTTAGGTTTAGCTTTTGCAATGTCCGGTGCACCTGGTGGAGCTGCTGCTGGAGCATCAGGTGGTATGATGGCCTCTTTAAATCAATTCCTTCCACTGGTACTAATGTTTGCCATTTTCTACTTTCTATTGATTCGTCCTCAACAGAAAAAGGCCAAAGAACACAAAGCCCTGTTGGAATCAATCAAAAAAGGTGACAGTGTGGTTACTGCCAGCGGTATTTTCGGCAAGATCATGGCTGTGGAAGATGGAATTGTCAGCCTTGAAGTGGCAACCGGTGTGGTTATCAAGATCGGTAAAGAACATATTGCCGGACTTATCACCAAGTAATTTTGTAATACCCATATTTATCAATGTGTTTGCAGTTAAATAATAAACAAATGGAATAATTCCGAAGGGAGCCCAAGCTTTA
>JBGSQR010000563.1:0-3332 GCA_041737975.1 Geobacterales bacterium
CCGGATGCATCAACATTTCCCCCTCACCCTAACCCTCTCCTTTAGGCCCCTGAGGTCCTCATGGAGAGGGGATTATTTAACGGTCCAGCAAATCTAACCTCAAGATATGACAGTTATGTTCATACATGACGGCTTGAAAAAAGAAACTTCCTACTCCCCTGCCCCGCACTTCATTTTTTCCTGCTTACAATCAGCCAGTTAAACCACCCGGCACGATCAAGTCGTTTTTGGCACGTTAGCTGCTATTTAATCACATAACATGATTGAGATCGGAGAATACAATGAAAACAAAATCCATTATTTCTGCACTGATACTTTGGGCCGCTGCTCTAATGCTATCCGGCTGTTTTGTACCTTACTATGACAATGAGGGTAGTGGTTACCGTGACGGTCGGGGCCATCGTGACGATGGCGGCAGAAGAAACGGTGGCGGCCATCGTGATGGTGGAGACCGGCACTGATGAGGGTGCAGCATTGCCGTAGAAATCCAACTCTGCCCCCTCACCCTGACCCTCTCCTTTAGGCCCCTGAGGTCCTCATGGAGAGGGGACTGTTTTAATGTTCATAGCGACAGATTGGTTATTAGCAGGAAAAACAAACACTTAAAAACAAGGAGAAAGACCATGAATCAAAGTACCAATAAGGCTGTTTACCCGATTACCGCAGTTGTTGTCATGCTGACAATTATAACCACGCTTTTTATGGCTAATGTAAGCAGTGCCTTTGCCGCCACAGCCAAGAAAAAACCAGCGGTTGTGGAACGAACATCAGCAGTTGAAGTTACAGAAATGCGTATCAATCAGCTTCAAAGCTCCCTGAAAATCACAACCGACCAGGAACTGCTCTGGAACGACATGATTCAGGTGATGCGCGAAAATGCAAAAGTGATGGATGCCATCTCAAAAGAGAGGAAAGACACCATCAAGTCCATGAATTCTGTTGAACGGTTGAAGTTCCACAGCCAGATCACCGAAACCCATTTGACTCAGCAGAAAAAACTGATTCCGGTCTTTGAAGCGCTTTATCTCAGCATGTCCGATGGCCAGAAAAAGATCATCGACGAAATTTTTACCACTGGCAAACGTGGAAAAGCCAAAAGCACAAAATAATTCCCAACCAACGATTTAGATGAGGATACTCAATGAAAATAATCAATAAACTAAATATTGGCAGGATTGTGACACTGTTTTTATTCACTCTTGTAATAGCTGGTATCAACGCAGCACCAGCCAGCGCCAGAGACGACCACGACAGAGGCAGAAATCACGACAATGGGCGCTACGAAAAAAGAGGACGCGGTTATGAGAGAAATCACCATGTGCGAAACAGACGGGTTTACAGATCGACCGTCATCAGAGAGCGTGTTTACGTTCCGCCGCCGGTCTTCTATGCCCCGCCGCCACCGCCGGGTATCAGCTTCTTTTTTCCTTCAATCACAATTCGTCCATGAGTTGATTGATTGATACTGCACCAAATACAATCTTATCAAAGGAGGCAATATTGGCCCCAAATTTATCCGAAACAGATATAAAACTGTCGGGACACTGGGACCTTTCAAGTGTCGTTCAACAGGTAAAGTCACTGCTGAAGTTTCATCATCTGAAATCTGGCTTGGAAAAACAATACCAGATTGATTGCAGTAACATCCGTAGAGTGGACAGAAACGGCCTTCAACTGCTTTACGTCTGGATGCAGTGCATACATATGAGGGGCATAAAAGCGAAACTTGTTAACCTGCCTGACGAAATGCTACAGACCATCAAGCAGCTGGATCTAGAAAACTGTTTTTCCGGGCTATGCGCAAATCCAGCCTGAAAATTTACCGTCATATTTAACAAAACTATTAAATATGACAAGACGAGCTGCTGTTTTTAAACTCATAAAAATAAATTTTTCAAATAAAGAGCAATAAAACAAGGTATCTATCGCATCCAATTAGTTTTAATTTATATGGCTTGCTAGTTGCTTTAATAAATCAAGTACAGTTGACCTGGATGGAAATACTGTTTTATTGACAACGGGCCACAAACGGCTCATTAATACGACCAACATCGAAAAGGCACAACACGAGCAATCGTGTGTCGCAAAGCTACCATCCCAACGGGATAGAGGGGTTACCGAAATGAAACAGATAATGAATCAAATTAAACGCCTGAAACGGGATCATATCCCTTCAGGCGTTTCTGTTTTTTCAGAGTAGAACCAATCCTTCTCCCTGAGGACCTCCAAAGGGCCTAAAGGAGAAGGTGGCCGTAGGCCGGATGAGGGGGCAGCAGTGCCATATAGATCAACATTTCCCCCTCACCCTCGCCCTCTCCCTCAGGGAGAGGGGATGGTGTTACCCCTATACTGGAAGACCAGTGCTTATAAGGTTTTTTCAATCAGAATTGGAGATCGAATATGAAAACATTACTAGTGGCCCTTTCATTCATCACTTTCACCGTTTCCACCGCTTCTGCCCAGCCAGCAAACACAATCGGTCATATACAGACGATCAGGGGTGAAGCATCCATATTGCGCAACAACAAATCTGAAGCAGCTGCAAAAGGATCTCCTGTCTTTCTTGGAGACACCATAAAAACCGCGAAATCAGGTGCCGTCGGCATTGTACTTACGGACGAAACAACATTTTCCGTTGGGCCGGACAGTGTAATCGTCTTCAAGGATTACCTTTTTAATCCCAAACAGAGCAAGTTCTCAATCATTGCCAGGATGGCTAAAGGTACTTTTTCCTACCTTTCCGGTATTATCGGCAAGCTTTCCCCGGAATCCATCCATCTGGAAGTCCCCGAGGCGACCATTGCAGTGCGTGGCACCAGACTGCTCATAAAGGTTGATGAATAATACCAATTCCATATCAAGGCCCTATCTTCGTTGGCTCGTCTTCGGCTGCTCAACGTACTGCCATGTACGCCTCGCAGCCTCAATCCTCGCCGCCTTGATATCATCCTTGATCTGGAATTGGAATAACATGCTAACCATCAAACCGGAGAAAGTTCAAATGAATAGCCTCACAGCCATTCTGCCTGTTTTAACTTTATGTTTAATGTTAGCTACAGGTTGTTCACCACGCCATACAATTATTTTAACTCCGGATCCTGACGGACATGTGGGCAAAGCAATTGTACTGACAGACGGCGGGCAGCAAATCCTGGAAAATCCATATGGAATGACCACAGTCTCTTCCGGGTCATCATCTCCTTCCGCAATTACTATTGCGTCACAGGAGTTCATTGCCCTTACTTTTGCCGACGTAATGGCCATTCAACCACCGCCTGCTGATAAATTCATTATTTATTTCCACACAAACACTACAACCATGGTATCTGAAT
>JBGSQR010000573.1:0-1743 GCA_041737975.1 Geobacterales bacterium
GTTCAGAGTCAGGTTTTTGAGGGCAATCCACCCTTTTTTCAGCGTCGGCAGACCTACTGTCAGGATCGACAGGGCCGATAAAGCCATCACCAGCCATGATTCCTCCTGCCCGGTTATCCAGGCAGCCGCTTCAGCCGCAACTGCTGCCAGCCCCCCCAGCACCAGCAGCAACTTTGTTTTCCGGTCCATGGCCGTTGAAATAGCAGCGGCAGGTACGCCGGCTTCAATTAAAACAGGTGACATACCGATACTTTCCAGTGCGTCCGCTACCTGCCGAGTATTATCAAGCCGGTGATAGACAGCAAGTTCGCGGGCAAATAGATTGAAATCGAGCCGTGCGACTCCCGGCATCGGTTCCAGCTTTTTGCGGATTAACTGTTCCTCCACCGGGCAGTCCATCCTGTCAATGCGATAGAGTACTTTGTTAGCCCCTTCCGGTGGCGGGCCGTTGTTTTTTGAAGTCGCTGTTGTATGGCAGCCGGAACCGCAGCAGTTATCTGTGTGGGCTTGCCCGGCTGTGGCTGGCTTTGATTGCTCAACTTGATTCATCTGGTGAACCTCCAAGATTATGCTATTATAAAACACCCTGTTCCTACTTCAGGGTCAAGCAATAATTTGAAGGGATTATTATGAAAATCGGTGAGTTAGCCAAACGTGGTATATGCAGTGTTGAAACAATTCGTTTTTATGAAAAAGAAGGGTTACTGGAAGCGCCAACCCGCAATGATAACGGATATCGGCAATACACAAACAGCCATCTTGCACAGCTGAATTTCATCCGTCATTGCCGCTCACTCGGCATGGGACTGCCTGAAATCCGCACCCTGCGCACCCTGCAGACCCATCCCGAACTGGCCTGTGACGAGATCAACCATCTGCTGGACAGCCAGATTGAACGCGTCCACCAGCAGATCACTTCACTGCGTCTGCTGGAGCAGCAGTTGCGGTCGCTGCGCGGTTCCTGCCATGCCAATACAACTATCGGCAATTGCGCCATTCTACGTAATCTGGAACAGGCGGCAGATGGCGAGGGATGTCCCTGTCATGCTGTTCACGAAAAAAGCTGAACACAACCCTCTATCATACGCATGCAAAAGGGGATGGCGCGTCACGCCATCCCCTTATTATTTTGCCCCATTAAGGATGCATTGACAGCCAACAACACAACCTGATTTACTATATTTTGCTCACTTTTAGTTTAATGCGCTTTTCTACTTCCCTCCGTAACTATGTAATCCAGACAACAGCAGGTTAACACCCAGATAGCAGAACAACGTAGCCGCAAAACCGAAGATGGAAAGCCAGGCAGCTCTCTTACCAACCCACCCTCTTGTAAAGCGCGCATGCAGAAAAGCAGCATAAATAAACCAGACGATCAGCGACCAGGTTTCTTTTGGATCCCAGCTCCAGTATGAACCCCAGGCATAATTGGCCCAGGCGGCACCGGTAATGATACCCAGGGTCAGCAACGGGAAACCGACCATGATTGACTTGTAGTTCATGTCATCCAGAATACGCATTGGCGGAAAAACCGCCAGAATTCCAACTGATGATTTATCGTTTTCATTCTTTTCAAAGTTGGCCTTGATAAGGTACATGATGGAGACGCCACAGGCGACGGCAAAGGCGGCGTAGCCAAGGAAGCAGGTTACAACATGATAGAGCAGCCAGTTACTCTGCAGGGCCGGCATCAGGGGGCTGATCTTGTCGTCCATGATAACGAGCTTACTGAGGGCGGAGCTG
>JBGSQR010000590.1:0-2800 GCA_041737975.1 Geobacterales bacterium
CTTCAGACTGCAGTGCCTCAGGTTGCTCAAGATGCCCAAAAGTCCGTCAAATCTGCTCAGACAGATACTGTAACCATATCGAGGCAGGCGTTGAAGCTGGCTGATGATAAGAGCGCAGCTGCCAAAGAATCTGCTGCCAAGGATTCTACAAACAAGGCGGATGAACAACGTGCGTCTCAAGCTGCAAGCGATAAATCGTTCTCTGATCGGGCAGCCATTCAAAAGGATGCTGTAAAAGCCTATTCTGCGGTTAGTGCTGTCAGGTAAATAATTTTTTCACAGGTTTGTTTAAAAAAAGAGGAATCCATTGATTGGTTTCCTCTTTGCTTTTATGTGGCAATAGATTTGTGGATAAAGAAAAGGGCTCACAGATCATCTCTGTAAGCCCTTGAATTTTTGGCTCCCCTTCACGGACTCGAACCATGGACAAGGTGATTAACAGTCCGTTTCCGTAGATAGTAATTTGTTGCATCTTATTGTATCTACCTAAAAACATTGACTACATTACATATAATAGTAACTAATCAGTTACTTACTATTAGCATGAACAGTTCTTGCATATAGCACAGCAATTAGCACACTGACTGGAAGTTGATAAACAGTACACGGTTTGCGCTTAGGTTGCCGAGCATATTGTGGATATCCCTTCATCACTAACATCTATTCAAAGTTCTCCTCTGTAATATGAGTAAATATCCCATTCTGGTACATAGATATGTCAGACTTATTGTAGCCTGAGCCTTGATGTGTTTGTAACTCTTCTGAGGCGATGTATCCATACAATCAATATTAAGTATTGTTTAAATTATACTTATAATAATCCATTTAATGAAAAGGAATTCCGGTAGATTTAATTTTTGGTATCTGTTAAGAAAGATCGATAGATTAGAACTATTTACAGGAGTATCCATGAAAACTTCCGGCTCCGATCTCTTTATAGTTGATAACAGTGATGGCGACTGGAAAGTACACTCATATCTTTCAGAATGGTGTGAGCTTTCAAAGTCTATTGATATTGCAACAGGCTATTTTGAGATAGGTGCTCTGATCTGTCTCAAAGAAAAATGGCAATCAGTTGACCGCATTCGTATCTTGATGGGCGATGAGGTTTCATTACGTACAAAAAGGGCTTTTATTGAAGGACTAAAAAAAGCTGTTGAGCGCTTGGATCAGAGCCTTGAAACGGAAAAACTCCAGAATGATTTTCTTCAAGGTGTACCTGCAATTGTTGAAGCCATCCGTTCAGGAAAAATCGAATGTCGTGTTTACCGTAAAGATAAGTTTCACGCCAAAGCATATATAACTCATGCACGAACTGCAGTCATAGGCTCATTTGCGTTGGTTGGTTCCTCCAACTTCACTTACCCTGGATTATGCAACAATGTTGAGCTGAATGTTCAGGTCCGTGGGCCTGAAGTCAGGCTACTGCAAGATTGGTACGAAAAGCATTGGAATGATGCTGAAGATATCACCCCAGACATCCTCCGAACACTGGAAAGACATACCCACCCCTACTCACCTTTTGAAATCTGGTTTAAGGCACTTGATGAATTTCTGCGTGGCCATGAATTGACACCGGATGAGTGGGATAAAAACAATTCACGCATCTTCAAACTGCTGGATAAATATCAGCAGGACGCATACAAGAAGCTTGTTGAGATTGCATTCAAGTATGGTGGTGCATTCCTCTGCGATGGTGTTGGTCTGGGTAAGACCTATGTCGGCTTGATGCTGCTGGAAAGAATGGTGTCATGGGAAGGACGTCGAGTTGTCCTGATGGCACCAAAAGCAGCCCGTGAGGATGTCTGGAAGGTGGAAATTAACCGTTATCTGCCACACTTGAACAGTGGCTTTGTCAGCTTTATTGACTACAACCACACAGACCTGCAACGTAAGGGAGAAGTTCTCAAAAATATTGAACTGACTCTGCGGGATGCAGACGTAATAATCATTGATGAGGGCCATCACTTCCGTAACCCAGGTATTAAAGGTGAAGGGATCAAGGAACCTTCACGTTATCGCCGCTTTCAGCAATATCTCCATGCCGGTGATCGCCCTAAACAACTGTTTTTCCTGACAGCTACTCCAATTAATAACACCATTCATGACTTCCGCCATATGATTGAGCTGTTCACCAATTCCAATGAACAGCATTTTGCACGCAACCTGGGTATTCACAATCTTAGAGCTCATTTTGTCCAGTTGGAAAAGAAGATAATGGGCAAGAATACTCAACTCGATCTTGAATTCGGTCCAGAAATCCTTGATGTAGAAAAGGCATTAAAAACAGACATTGTCTTTGACTCTCTTGTCGTGCAACGAAGCCGAACATATGTAAAAGAAAGCCAGCGACAGAATAAAGCCAAACAGGTCATTTTTCCTGAACGTGATATTCCCCAGGTAGTTGCCTACAATCTAAAAGCAACCTATGGCAAGCTGTTGAGCAGCGTTGAAATGGCCTTTGACAAGAAGTTTCCGCTCTTTGTTCTGGGTATCTATTATCCTTTGGCTTATTGGAAGGGTGATAAAGATGACCCACGGTATACCTCTTTTGATTTAGGGCGTCAAAAGCAGGTAGTAACCTTGATTCGCACCTTGTTTCTAAAGAGGTTTGAGAGTTCAGCAGAAGCATTTGGAGGGTCGTGCTGGCGTCTTTTAAAGAAGCTATTCGCATGGGTTTCACTACACTCTGAGTCTGAGCATGATAAGCACCGGCTTGAACGTTGGAAGATAAAACATGCTGACCTGATTGGGTATGTACATCTCCATCAGCATGAGCTTTGGCCCGATGATGCTGACG
>JBGSQR010000615.1:0-2583 GCA_041737975.1 Geobacterales bacterium
GCTACTTTTCAGTTGCCTCCGGTGGTGGTACTGGCCGAACCCTGCACCCTGACAACATGGCTGCCGGTCCGGCCTCCTACGGCATGACCGACACGATGGGCCGTATGCATTCCGATGCCCAGTTCGCCGGTTCATCGTCTGTTCCTGCACATGTGGAGATGATGGGGTTTCTTGGTATGGGTAACAACCCCATGGTAGGAGCCTCGGTGGCTGTGGCTGTCGCGCTGGAGGAGGCGGTAAGACACTAGTTTGCTTTAAAATTAAAGAAGTTGTCTCAAATCAATCTGGCCGGTTATTACATGCATGTTTTCGTAAGAGCCGGCCAGATTTATTTCTACAAAAAGCTTAGCGTGCGTAAAATTCCGTTTGGTGCGGTTACCCCTACTTCGGTGGTTCGAAACTGGCTCAATTCAAGAGATGAGCCGCAGATTGGGAAACAGTTATCGAGTTGTCATTGAACATTATTTGCCTCCCGCCCTCTTACACGCTTGGAACACCCGGATTATAAGACGCTTTCAAAACACTTTAATCGTACTTGCCGCATGTACTGAAGATTATCTGCTTGATGTCACTGATTTTTCAACAATGGCAGACCTTCAGCATTTCATTGCTCAACTGATATTTGATTACCCATCCCGAACCAGTCCGTTGGCCGAAGAGGTGCAGGTGCGCTTAGGTGGCTTATTACCTGATCAACAATCTGACAACAAGTTGTTGCCTGGTGTTCTTAATGTTCGTCTTTCAGCTACCGGTTTGAGCTATCTTTACGCTTTTAGTGATTTGGCGGTCAGAACACTAAAATCGGATGAACTCCACCGTGTTGATGTCCAGTCTAAACTTGCTCCGGTTCAGTTTGTGGATCTTGCTAAACTGCTGCGACATGCGTGTGAAAACAATGAAATACGAGCAGAACTAAGCGAGTTGCTAGACTTGCCACAATTACGGCAAATACATGAGCAGGCTCTTGTGAAGCAGCCTGTAGTTGACGAAAAAATTTCCAAATTGGTCATATACTCACATTGGGGTAGCCAATGACAAGCCTTGCAACTCTCATTGATAAGCTACCACCTCCAGAGATTCCCGATTCCTTTAATGATCAGGAACGCCAGATGATTTTATTGGCATTGGAATCGGCGAAACAACAATCACGTCCTTACGATGGTAACTATCAAGCGCCGTGGCTGCTTTCTAACTTTGAAGATTCAGAATGGATTACGACTAATCGTGGCAGAGAAGAATTGGTTAACGGTTTGTGGAAAAATGCTGTTTATGTTGACTGGAATTTACGTCTTCCTAACGGTGCACTACTAACAGACCCGTACTATGCTCGCCTACTGAATGCAAACAAACGGATAGCCTTTCTAATAAGATCAGGGTATGGGCGTAGGGTTGCGGGTGTGACAGCATGGCGATCTATTGTTGGAATTCAGTTGCACCTTATAAGGTGGGTAGTGTTGCATGAAAACAGGTTTCAACCTGCAACTTATGGTTTCCGATTATTGGATCAGTCAGCTTTGGACTGGCTTTTCCGTTTGTTGGTCGAAGGTGGATGGGCATGTGTGCACCAAGTACCTCAGCGACTATTGAATGCCTTTTACCTAGGCACATTTAATGTAGCGTGTCCGCAATTCCTGTTAGCTAATCCCTGGTCTGTTCCCGAGTCTGATGTAAAACCGATTGTTGAATGGTTGAGGCAACAGAACATTTATAGCCGAATTCGCCGGGGCCAGAATTTTGGAAAGCACTATCTTCTACGCGAACGGTTGGCTAACTTGATTAATGAATCTTCCGAGTCAATGAAACATAGCTGGAAACTGTCAGCTTTTTTTCACCAATTTGAGCCAGATTTACGTGCTGGCCCACTTCTGATCAATTTTTACTCTGAAACCGAAAAACCGATTCACAAGACTAAATTTATTCAGGAGGCAATTAAGGTTACAGCTTCTCCAAATAGTTTACAGGCAGTAACACAGAATATAATTACGATCCTGGCAACACATCGGCATGAGCCTGATTATTTGCCAGAGCCTGGACTGATATCTATTCAGAAAACTCTAAATAATGCCATACGATTCACACGCCCAGCTTCACATAACTTATTCATGCCCATAAACACAGGCTTGTCTTATTTGAAAGAAGCTATCAAATTTGTTCACATTTATGGCGATGCTTTGGTTGGATATTGCCTTGCAGTTGTAGCAAAACGGAGACCATCGACATCTTTAGCGGATCTTGACGCCATCGTAAAACAATTTGCACCAGATTGGCGTATTGCATCAGGTGAGGCTATCGCTGACCTCATGAATATTACGGGTTTTACACATCGCTCCCCGATAACTGATTTTGAGTTGATGCGCTCGCACCCAACACTAGATGATGCGCTGCGTGTACTAATTGGTTCATGTATTATTACCATTGCTCTACTTAAACCATCACGAGAGGATGAACTGACACATTTAAAGCGAAACTGTTTACGGGAGAATGGCGACGGATACTACATTAATTTTTCCCTCGGTAAAAGTAATGTAGGAGAGATATATCAGGACACCGACAGGCCGGTTCCTGTAATTACCGCTAAGGCAA
>JBGSQR010000633.1:0-2057 GCA_041737975.1 Geobacterales bacterium
TATATTCGGTTATTTCGAGAACATTCGCACCTGATTCCTCTACACTAGATGGCCGATTACTGAAGTATTGAAAGCCATCGAGTCCGCACAAGCGTATGAATGGACAGAATTCAAGTAAAATGTACCGTACACTACCTTTCACTTTCCCCACCGAAGAAAGGGGTGCCGCAGGGCCCAGCAGGACAGTACCCCGGCCGAGGAGACCGGAGGCATGGGAAAAGCTTTTCCCCTCCAGAAACCCTGACAAAGCTGTCAAAAAACTCATATCGCTCCCGCTGCTCGACACACTAAAAAATGAGCATCGTACAAAAACCGGGCTGGCACGCCGGCTGGATACTTCGCGCGCAGAATTTCAACAACTTTCAGATATACACAGTCAGTACATAAACAATTTATTATGCATGCAAAGTGCTTGCAAATGCATGAATATACTGTTATGGTAGTATTAATGAGGTTCATTATGGCAACATTACAAGTACGTGACATTGATGATCGTTTGTATGATTTCTTGAAAGTATCTGCAAAAATGCAGAATCGTTCAATAAGTCAAGAAGTTTTAACAATAATTCAAGCTTATTTAAACTCAAATCAAAAGCAAAATAAAAATTCAACTTTAGAATTTTTATCCCTGGAGGGAGCCTGGATAGATGATAAAAATGCTGAAGAAATTGTAAAAGATATTAAACAAAATCGCACTCAATCTGGTCGTTTTGGAGCAGCAAATGGCATATTTGATTGATACTGATATCATAATTTATAGTTTAAAAGGTGATGAAAGAATTAAAAAATGGATGTTAGTAAACCAAAATATTCCTAAATTTATATCTGTTATCACATTTGGTGAGTTAATGTATGGGGCGAGAAAATCGAAACATCCAGAAAAGAATACTGCTACGGTAAGTCGAATAGCAGAATTATTTCCAATAATTGATATCAATAAAGGAATTATCGAAATATTTGGAGAAATAAAAGCAAAATTGGAATTTGGCGGAAATAGAATAGAAGATATGGATTTATTGATTGCTTCATCAGCACTGTATATGAATATGTCACTGGTCACAAATAATAAAAATCATTTCAAGAGAATTTCAGATTTGACTTTAGAAAATTGGGAAAAAGAAAACTGACAACTGCTGCAATCGCGGCTGTTACTCCATGAAAAGGCGCATCTTACAAAAACCCGGCTGGCACGTCGAATGGATACACCGCCCTGCGAAAGTCTACACGATTCGCTCATTGATAGGGTTCCTGTTGGCAGGTAAAACTAAGTAGCTTCAACAAGTATTCAGTGATATAGTTAAACCAGTTTTTTTCCAAAACCAAACCATGGGATGTATGGATTTGTTGGTAATTTGGCCGGGGGTTTGCTATATCTTTGGCACCCGAATAACTATTAAAATGACGGCGAAGTGGTAATACCAAGGAGTTTTTTGATGAATAAAATGATTATTGTGCTCGGTATTGGTTTTATTGCAGGTGTGTTGGATTTAATACCACTTGTCATGGTAAACGCCCCTCTATTCAATATGCTTTCAATAGTTTCTTTTTGGCTTGTTACTGCATATATTGTATCAATTTCAAAGATCGTACAGAACAAGACGATTAACGGCTTGCTCATATCTGTGCTTTTAATGGTTCCGATGGCCTTGGCGGTCTCTGCAACAAACCCCAAAGATTTTTTACCTATGTTTTTTATGGCCATAGTACTGGGACCTTTGGTAGGGTTTTGCATTGGAAAATTGGTCAAATGATGTTCGGTGTTTGCAGCTAAGGAACCACCGATATTTAGTGATCACGGCCCTCAAATGCTGTCAAGATAGTTTTCGCCACTAGGAGGGCGGAACTATATGAAATACTCGATAGGCTTCAGGGCGTCGGTAGTGAAGAAAACACAGGATGGCAGTGGGCGAACCCTTTCCCTATAATGAGCCCAGATATTCGGACACGACATTTATGAAAATACAGTGGACTGGCCCTTCTTGAGAGAAAGACAAAAGGAGGCTACAGTCAGGTATGCGAAAGAAGTATGACAAGGCGTTTAAGTCAAAGGTCGCCAT
>JBGSQR010000027.1:0-10544 GCA_041737975.1 Geobacterales bacterium
CCGGAGGACACCACAGTATTTGAAGCACCGGACAAGGTTGTGGACATGAGCTGGTTTGAGGGACTGAATGCACCCAACGAGACACTGTACGGATTAAGCAGCAGACCAAGACGCTGGGTGTTGGAGTCGTTGACTTCAATAACCTCCACATCAAGGATTACTTCCGGATCTGGCACATCATTGGCGTCGAGGATCTTTTCAACCACGTCCACAACATCGTTTGTATCTCGCAGAACAACCGAGTTGGTTTCTTCATTGACGTAAACCTTTTTGACCTGAAGCATGCCACGAATCAGGTTAACTGCTTTTTTAGCATCCATGTAATTAAGATGGAAGGTACGTAATTGCAGGTCTTCATACTGTTTGCTCTTTTCCGGAGTTTTTGCGTAGATAATAACGGTACTTTCATTGGCTATTTTTCGGCCCAGCTTGAACATGTTGGTCAAAAGATCCAGCGCCTGCTGAAAGGTGCCGTTTTCCAGATAGATGGTAACCGGCTGGTCCTTGACTCCTTCGTCAAAGACAAAATTGATACCGGATAGCTGCGTAATGATTTTGAAAACGTCTTTTATTTTGGCATCGCGGAATTTCAGGTTGATCGGTTTGGCGGATTTCAGGTTGAGTTCGTATCCCTGCAGCCTGCTTTTGCGTTGTAAAAGTACACGGGACTGGGCCGCCTGATAATCCTTATTATCCGGGTTCAGTTCGATTGCTTTGGCAAATGAGAGAGCTGCATCTTTGAATTTATTGGTCTTTTCAAAGTCCAGACCTTCATTATAGGCTGACTGGGCATCTTTTAGACGGGCTGTTATTGCAGCCTGCTGAACAAAACGTCCTCTTGAGGGGTCCAGTGTGCTGGCGGTCTGAAACTCAGCCAGAGCAGAGGCATAATCCCCTTTATTGAACAGCCCCATGCCCTTTTTATATCTCTGATCAGCAGCCAGTTCGCGGACCTTCACGTATCTCATGCGGTAAAGGCTACTATCAGGTGCCTTTGCAAATGCATCGGCATAGCTGTACATGGCCTCTTCATAGCGCTGTTCTTCTTCCAGGTCTGCACCCTTGTTGTATGACCTGCTGGCTGTGGAACAACCGGAGAGCAGTGCAGATGCTGTAATCAAACCTACTATCGTAAAATGAGACAGGTAGCGCATTATTAGCGTCTCCTTTGGAACTGTTTTGGTACTATCTTGCACCCAATGCCCTGTTATCAACCAACGGGACAATTATTTCCTCTTCACTATCCAGAACTCTGATTGTCAATGCCCGATCTGTTATCTGAACAGCCTTGAATCTACCACCAAACGTTTCACCAGCCCTCACCAACAGGATATCTTTATCCTTACCCAGGAAAACGGTCTGACGGTTGCCAACCTTTAAAAAACCCATAAAAGTAAATTTTGTCAGCTCCCGTCTTGGTAATACCGGTGCAATCGGTGGTGGTGGAGGTGGTGGAGGCAGAACAGGTTTAGAGGCTACGGCCTTCTGCCTGATAATGGCCATCTCGCTTAACCACAACGGCTTGAAAATGTTACGACGATAGCCACTAAAAACTGTCTGTTCCTGATCAAGCCTTGCAAGATTAAGAACACGATCATCATCCTGAGATGTTTTCTTCTCTGCAACCCTGTTTGCTTGCGCTGGTGGTTGGCCAGGTGCATATTTCAGCACTTCAACTGACTTCTGGCGTGGCCAGTTCAGGTAACTCCACCCCACGGATAGTACAAGCAAAACAAGAGCAATCGCCAGAATCAGTTTTTGACGGTTCATGCACCCTCCCGCAGGTAGACCGTCATGTTCAGCCCCATGGTCACATTTTCCGTCATTGGATCACTCTGGGAGATTGTCAGATTATCAATCACAATCAACTCTTCAGCCACCAACATATCTGCCAGAAAGCTTTTAACACCGGCATAACTGCCGTTGATATTCATGGTTAAAACATAGGCCAGCAGTTTTTGATCCTTGACCACTTCCTGCTTGTAGGAAATATTCCCGCTACTGACATTGTTTGAAGCGGCCGTATCCAGAATATCTCCCAGTACTCTAGGGAAATGTCGTTTTGCCGGTATCCGCTCCGCAACCTTGCCCAGATCGGCCTGCCCCTGTTTGTACAGGGCATTTATATCCATACGGCCGGTCTCGGCAATTTTGCGGCGTAACTCACTCCACTTTATTTGCAGGCTTGTTGCAACAGGCGAAAGGTAATGATTGATACCGACAAAAACAGCCACATTACTAAGAGCCAAAATGGCAACCAGAATCAGGCTTCTCTTCTTCTGGCGGACTATTTCCAGCAGCATCGGTATCATTGAGCCACCGCCTGGAAGGAAACTGCAAATTTTACAGTTTTGCCTTTATCCGCTGCCGAAGCTTCCTGATGCGATTGCAATTGAATATTACGGAATGCTTTAGACTCTTCCAGCTTTTCAATGTAGGAACGTACTTTGGCAAAAGTTCTGGCCTCACCTTCAATCTTTATCTCTTTGGATTTTGGATCCGGAACAAATGATGTCAACGCAATACCTTCGGGAGTCACTTTTTCCATTTGATCCAACAGCCCTACCCAGTCAGATGTTTTCCTATTAATGATACTATTATAGAAGCGGATATTCCCCTGCATACGTGCGTAATCCTGTTCGGAAACTCCGTCCGGCCTAGCGCTTAACTGGCTTTCATACTTGGAAATATCTGCTTTGAGTCGATTTATATCACCCATACCGGTATAAATGCTTCTTGCGTTCCAGACCAGCATCAGCAAAAGAGTGACCGAGGTAATAATAAAAACACGATTCACCAGTCGATGGTTGATATAGGTTTTTGTGGCAAGATTAATGGTAAAACGCATTAAAGACTCCTCAAGGCTGCGCCGATAGCGGCCGTATAAGGGAACAGGGTTTCCTGGTTCGCAGGTGCATCCTTGGAAGGCTTGACTGCCGATTTTGCTTCCAGCAGAACCGGTTTGACCCCACCAAGTTCTTCCAGCATGTCGCAGAAATCCCTGGACAAGCCAGGTGAAGCAATACAGTGCAGATTTTTAACCTGCCGTTCCGGAAATCGCTCCCTGTAAACTAGTAAAGAGCTGCTGATTTCAGTGTAAATACGACCGGCATTATCCAGTGTCCCGGATAACTCCTTGAACCTTGTAAATTCCGGTATCCCCTCGAAAAAAAACATGATGCCTAAAGTACTGCCATAAAACGAGATCAGTCCACCCTCTTCCACAGGTGAGAGGTTTCGTTCAAAAGCGCGATACAGGTTGAACGCGTTAAGATCTATATTGACCGGAGACAGCCCGGCACCATTGATCAGAGATTCATACTGTTCAAGTACTGAACGTGAAACCAAGGTCACCAGCAGCACTAATTCACCGTTTTCTCTTTTATTAAGAATCTGGTAATCAAGATGGCAGTCAGATATATCAAACGGAAGATTTTTCTTCAATTTCCAGCGAATTATGTCCAGCCCTTCCGTACGACTTTTAAATCGCTCTTGCAGATCCAGGATAACAACCTTGCCAACAGAGTCCGGCAAGGAGACAGACAGACGTAAACCACGGTGCAGCAGCAGGGCATGGGCCTCTCGCAATTTGTCCGAGAAAGCCTGACCGTCCAGAATATTGGGCTCGCGCAGAGAAGGTCGCAAAACCCCTGGAGCCAGTGGCCGAAAGGCAAGCCTCTCCAAACTTGGTGAAGCCTGCGACCCTTCCAGCAATGCAAATGCCAGGCCGGTCGGGCTTATTTCTACACCAGCTGATTTTCCGTTAAACAGCATAAATATCCTATTCCGGTCACTCTACAAAAGTGACGCGGTTGATCTCTTTTAAAGTAGTATCACCGGCAATCAGCTTTTCAATTGCAGAATCACGCAGAAATATTACTCCTGCTTCATGGGCCGCCTGTTTAAGCTCAACAGCAGGGACTCTGGCAATAATCAGGTTACGGATATGGTCATTAAGTTCCAGCAATTCCACTATGGCTGAACGCCCACGATAACCTGTTCCGTTACATTCATCGCAACCGCAGGCCTCATAAAGAGTCACTCCCCTAACCATTTCTGGGTTTACCCCGGCATCAATTAACTCTTCATCACCGTAAACACGTTGTTTTCTGCATTTACGGCAAACTTTACGCACAAGGCGCTGAGCCATGACGCAGTTCAGACAGGAAACAAAATTATACGGATCAATCCCCATATGGATGAAACGACCGATAACATCAAAAACGTTATTTGCATGAACCGTAGTAAAAACAAGATGGCCAGTCAGAGCAGACTGTACGGCAATCTGGGCTGTTTCCGGATCTCGAATTTCACCAACCATAATCTTGTCCGGGTCGTGGCGCAGAATTGAGCGCAGACCTTTGGCAAACGTCAGTCCCTTCTTTTCATTGACCGGTATTTGCAAAACACCATGTAGCAGGTATTCAACCGGGTCCTCAATTGTAATGATCTTGTCTTCACCGGTATGAATCTCTGTCAGAGCCGCATATAGAGTTGTTGTCTTGCCCGAACCGGTCGGACCGGTCACCAGCACCATGCCATACGGCTCGCGGATTTTTTTTCTTAGTCGCTTGATTTCCCTTTCACTGACTCCAAGGTTTTCAAGCGTCAACCCCTTAAGATCACTGGCAATGCTTTCCTTATCCAAAATACGGATAACTGCATCTTCTCCAAGTGTACTGGGCATTATGGAAACGCGAAAATCGATGGATTTCTTACCAAGTCTGATTTTAAAACGTCCATCCTGCGGGATTCGACGCTCTGAAATATCCAGTTCGCTCATAACTTTCAGCCGGGAAATGATTGGCGCTTGAAAGTGAATGTCAATGGGATCATTGGCCCGATACAATACACCGTCTATGCGATATTTAATCTCCACACCATCATTGTTGGTTTCAATGTGAATGTCGCTGGCACGTCGGTTGAGCGCATCCAGCAAAGTCGTGTTGAGCAGTTTGATAATAGGGCTAAGATCTTCGGAGATAGTTTCCACAGAAAGGATTTCTTCGCCACGATCGGTCTCCTTGACCAACTGCAGCATGAAATCCTCGGAAACTTCCCGCAGAACCCTGCTGGCACCCTCGCCAGATTTGATGAATGAAGCTATTGCAGATTCTGTAGCAACAGCAATCCGCAGCGACCGACCCAGCAGCAGCTCCAGATCATCGAATTTAAGTATGTCAGTCGGATCGGAAACAGCGATCAGCAGGTATTCATCATTTGATTGCAACGGAACAAAGCGAAAGCGAAAGATAGCATCGGAAGGAAGGTTATTAAGTAACTCCTCGTCTTTTCTGAAGTTTGATAAATCCGCATATTCCAGACCAAACTGTTCAGCCAGTGAACGTGCAAGATTTTCTTCACTAATAAAGCCCTCGGCTATACAGATCTCACCGAAACGCTGACGTGTCGATCCCAGTTTCTCGATGATAACCGGCAGCTGTTCAGCAGAAAGCCAGCCATGCTCCAAAAGAATATTACCTATATTTTGTCTTCTGAATGACTTCATTCCGTTCCTTGACTTTATTCAAATAAAATTCAGATATAAAATCAGATACTTTACTAATTGTAAGACGGAATTAGCAGATTGGCAAGCCAATCAGTCCTTCTCATCTCAATGAGACTAAGTTTCAAGTAACTATCCTACGGTTCCGGCAATTTTAAAGACTGGCAAATACATTGTTATAATAATGGCTCCGATAATCACACCCATAACCACCATAACAGCCGGCTCGATTGCCGTTGTCAATTTTTGCATGCGTTCTTCAAGCTCGTCTTCCAGATAGTCGGATATATCAACCAGCATATCCTCAAGCGATCCGGTCGACTCACCGACACTCAACATCCGTAATGCCAAGGGTGGCATTATGGACATCCTTTCAAATGCTACCGAGATAAGTCCACCCTCTTCAATATATCTGACCGCTTCCAACAGCCGTTTTTCCATATATACATTGTTAAGCGTACCGATTGACATACGTAGCGACTCAACTATCGGGATGCCACTGCCCAGAACCGTAGCCAGTGTTCGGCTGAATCCGGCCACGGAATACTTCGTATAAACATCTCCAAGCAGAGGGATTGTCAGCTTGAAACGGTCAACCGCGTATCTTCCGCTCTCTGTGGAAATCCACCAGCGAAACAGTGCCACAAGCCCGACTACAAGAAGCACACCAAGAAGAATGAAACGGCGCAAAAACGAAGTAAATGCTATAAGAATCTGTGTGGGTAGTGGTAATTGTGAACCGGCATCTGCGTAGACCTGACTGAACGTCGGGACAACATAAACCAGTAGAAGCATGACAGCCAGAAAAGCAACAGTCATGATGATTGAAGGATAGAATAATGCAGCAACGACCTTTTTGCGTATGCCGTCAATACGCTTTAAATATTGAATAAATCGTCGGATGGTATGTGGCAGATCGCCGGTACGCTCACCAGCTCTGATTGATGCCACATAAAGATTAGGCAACATGCGGTTATGCTTTTCAAGTGCCGAGGAGAGTGATGATCCGGACTTGACATCTTCCCGCACCTGGCGAAGTATTTCGGCCAGTTTTCCACTCTCGTGGCGTTCAAGAATGGTGTCCAGCACTTGCATGACAGGTATGCCTGCCTTCAACAGCACCAGCATCTCCTGATTGAAAGTCAGCAAGGAACGGTTATCAACCCGACTACGCTGCATACCTTTGTCAAACAGAAACTGAAACCTCTTTTTTTCAGCAGAAAAGACATAGTAGCCCTGTTCCTCAAGACTTTTACAGAGCACATCCCTTTCGGAGGCTTCAAAGTCTCTAAAAACAATTTTTCCGTCTGTAGATCCCAGTTTACAACTGTAAAGCGCCATATATCAGCCTTATATCACAATACTAATAGTTAAAAGCAAAACTCGATTTAGAATCCGTAACTATCATATCAGGTTTGGGTTTAATCATTAAACTTGCCTCTATCACAATACTTACATGGTGGACCATCTGTCAATAACCTTCATCCCTACATCATCAAAGCAGGTCAAACTTAACCAAATCACTTGGTTTATATTATAAATCCAGGATAGAAATTAAGCAGACTTCAATTTTTATGAACTGACCAACTGATTATATTGTAGTTTTATATGACCATATTGTTATAATTCGAAGACTTTTCATGACAGATGTTTTACCGAACCGGAGGCAAGTTTTATGAAACCATTAATCATACTCGTCACAACATTGTTATTGGCAATAGTATCAGCGGATTACTCATATTCTGCCGAGCGGTTACAACGTCCCAAAACACTGCAAAAAGCTGTAAGAGTCTCACCGCCTGCTGTTCTAAGCATTATACCAGCTCAGGCAGAACCTGACGCTGTCATAACAATCTTCGGTTCCGGATTTAGCGATAAACTCACTGCTTTTCTCGGTACGTCTGAATTAACAACAAGAAATCTAGATAGTAAAAAAATAGAATTTACCATTCCGTCACAACTGGAAGCCGGAATTTATGTCCTGTACCTGAAACGTGAAGATGGAGCAACAGGTCGCCCGTATAACTTTACCGTACTGCCGTTACGCCCTGTTTTAAGCGGGCTCACACCGGACCAGCTCAACTCCTGCGCACAGAGCAAGGAGCGCGAAGTAATGGCACACGGTCAGAACTTCAGCGAAAAATCAATCCTGTTTTTTAACGGTGCAGCAATCAAAAGCCGATTGATTTCATCGGAAGCAATCGGCTTCACTGTTCCACAGGTTGCAGGCGGACTGCATCAGGTGGTTGTGAAAAATTCTCCGGATATCAGTTCAATACCACAGGGGCTTTCTATTAATACCACGCCAGAAATCAGTCAAGTTTCCATCGGAAATATATATGTCAATTATTATGAGTTAAATATCGATGGCAAGAATTTCAGCCAGAATTCATCCATTTATATTGATGGACAGCGCATTGGTGGGAGAGAACACATACAACCTTCTGAACGCGAGAAACTTATTTATATTGATTGCACTAGACTAATATACCAACGCTATCCATATTCGCCTGTAAACAAGGATTTTAGAGTTCAGGTAGTTAATCAGGAGGGGCAGGGGAGCCAAGTAATTAACGTGACCGCTCCGTAAAGTTCGCATCTTCACAGGGAAGAGAGAGTTATGGTGAGGAAATAATTCTGCTTAGAGCAACGTCATCCACTCACATCAAGGCAAGTGAAACCACTAAAAAGGGGAACCCTTTCGGATTCCCCTTTTAAACAAATATAATACCAGCTCTTAACGCTTGGAGAACTGGAAGCGGGCGCGAGCTGCTTTGCGACCGTACTTCTTACGTTCCTTAACGCGTGAATCGCGTGTGATGAAACCGGCTTTTTTCAGTGTGCCGCGCAGTTCAGGGTCTGTGCCAAGAAGTGCCTTGGTAATACCGTGACGGATAGCACCGGCCTGACCGGAGTCGCCGCCGCCCTTGACTGTGATGTATAAATCAAACTTGCCGACGTTCTCGGTAAGTTCAAGTGACTGACGAACAACCATCTTGGATGTTTCGCGACCGAAATACTCATCCAAAGTTTTGCTGTTGACTGTGATAAGACCAGAACCCGGCTTAAGCCATACTCTGGCTACCGAACTCTTGCGCTTGCCTGTTCCATAAAAGCTAACTGCTGCCATATCGTACCTCTCCTCAGAGTTTAAAGTGTCAGGTTCTTGGGCTGTTGGGCATCATGTGGATGACTGCCACCAGCGTAGATTTTGAGTTTTTTCAGCATGTGGCGCGCCAGCTTGTTTTTAGGAAGCATGCCTTTAACAGCCTTCTTGATCAGATCTTCCGGCTTCTTCTCAATCAGCTTACCAGCAGTAATCTCTTTCAGACCGCCCGGAAAACCGGAGTGGCTGTAGTAGATCTTGTCGGCCAGCTTGCGACCAGTAAGGGCAATTTTCTCGGCATTTACAACAATGACAAAATCACCGGTATCAACGCTGGGGGTGTAGATGGCTTTGTTTTTACCACGCAGAACATTCGCAATTTTGGAAGCAAGGCGACCAAGAACTACATCCTGTGCATCTACAACAAACCAGTCACGCTTAACATTTTCGAGTTTCGCTACTTCGGTTTTCATATAATCCTCACGTACTGTGCTCAACCTGACAACTCAGGTCATATTTTTTTGGAAGAGGTGTAAATTACTAAATGGTTGTCATCATGTCAAGAAAAAAAACCAATTCAACTTTTAAACATTGATATTCAAAACCTGAACAATGTTGTCAAGCCCCCTGTTTCATGGTACAAAGCTTAGGAATGTTGACATTATAATGGGGTATAAACCATGAAAATTACAGTTGCCGATGTAGAACATGTTGCCAGACTGGCTCGTCTAGAGCTTTCCGAACAGGACAAAACTCTTTTTGCCGGGCAGATGGATGCCATCCTGGGCTATGTGGAAAAATTGAAAGAGCTTGACACAGACGGCATCCTTCCCACATCCCATGCCGTACCGATGGAAAACTCATTCCGTGAGGATTTGATGTGTCCATCAATTGGCACAGATAAAGCCCTGCAGAATGCGCCGGATAGGGCAGAAACCTTTTTCAGAGTACCTAAAGTTATCGAATAACGAAATATAACGGAGTCAATTGATGGAACTTTTTGACCTTACCATACATGAATTGCATAAGCTGCTTGCTACCAAAAAGGTTTCCTCCGTCGAGGCGACCAAATCATTACTGACACGTATCGACGCAACAGACCCCAAGGTCAACGCATTCATTACCGTTGCCCGGGAGAAGGCGCTTGCCGATGCAGAGGCTGCCGACCAACTGATAGCCAAAGGGTCAGCCGGAACACTGACCGGCATCCCTCTGGCCCTAAAGGATATCTTTCTGACCGAAGGAATCCGGACGACCTGCGCCTCTCGCATTCTCAATAACTTTATCCCACCTTACAGTGCAACGGCCTATGAAAAGCTGAATGAACAGGGCGTGGTTCTACTGGGCAAGCTCAATCAGGATGAATTTGCCATGGGCTCTTCCAACGAATCCAGTGCTTTTGGCGCCACACGCAACCCCTGGGACACTTCCTGTATTCCAGGCGGATCATCAGGCGGCTCTGCGGCAGCCGTGGCAGCACGTCTGGCAACAGCAACACTAGGAACAGATACCGGCGGTTCCATTCGTCAGCCGGCTTCACATTGCAGTTGCGTTGGCCTCAAGCCCACCTACGGACGTGTTTCACGATACGGTGTAATTGCCTATGCATCATCACTGGACCAGGTCGGACCCATGACACGAGATGTCACCGATTGTGCCATTATGTTGAATGCAATAGCCGGCCATGATCCCAAGGACTCAACCAGCGTTAACACACCGGTACCTGACTACACCGCCGCACTTACGGGCAGTGTAAAAGGACTGAAAATCGGCTTACCCAAGGAATACTACATTGACGGTCTGGATGCCGATGTACAGACTGCCATGAACCAGGCCATTGAAACCTACAAGAAAATGGGAGCCGAGTTCGTAGACATTTCTCTGCCCCATACCGACTATGCCGTAGCGACCTATTACCTGATAGCCACCGCT
>JBGSQR010000050.1:0-3999 GCA_041737975.1 Geobacterales bacterium
TTCGATTTGCGCATACGCGACCGGGAGCGACGGTTAATCAACAAAATCAAAGATGCCCTGGAGCGTATTGAGAAGGGTGATTTTGGTATCTGCGACGAGTGCGGTGAAGACATCAGCGAAGCAAGGCTTAAAGCAAGACCAGTAACAACCCTCTGCATAAACTGTAAAATGGATGAGGAGCAAAAAGAGAAAAGGCAGTAGGTGCTCGCATGACGGAACGACGCACTAACGATTTTCAAGATGGCAATATTAACTTTACTGAACTGAGCCTTCTTTATCAGTTCAGCAATACCCTGTTATCAACCATCCGACTTAACAAATTAACCCACCTAATACTTACGGCTTTAACCTCAGGTAAAACTCCTTTTTTCGAACGTGCAATGTTGTTTCTGTTCAATGAGAGATCCGGTGCTCTACAGGGAATGCTTGGTGTCACCAAGAATTCATCAGAATCTCTACAGCTGATTGGCGGGCAGACTTCCGCTCTCTCTGGTCGTTGGGACATTAGCGATGAAGTTATTGCCAGCCAACTGAAAACCGATTTTTGTAAACGTGTCAAAACAACTCGAATTGACATGGACGACAACTGTATTTTTATTAAGCAGGCCGTCTCGGAAAGGAGGTTTTATTTTACCGGAGAAACGCATAATTGCAAACAAACCGTCTGTGAACCAATTAACCGCCTGGGTGCTTCAATTTTTGCCGCCGTACCCCTGATATCAAACGATAAACTGATTGGAATAATAATTGTCGACAACCCCTGTTCCAACAAACCGTTTTCAGAAGACAATACAGCATTTCTTCAGCTCTTTGCAAACCAGGCTGGTATGGCAATGGAAAATTCAATGTTTTACAATCAAGTTCAGGAAGCACATTCGAGCCTCCGCACAGCACGCGAACAGCTTATCCATGGCGAGCGCATGGCAGCTATCGGGGAAATGGCAACAAACCTTGTTCATGAGCTGAAAAATCCTCTGATAACAATCGGCGGATTTGCCGGCCGACTTGTTAAAGCACTGCCGGAAGATTCACGTGAGTTGAGATATGCGGAAACCATTGAGAGAGAAACCGGGCATCTGGAAAAAATGCTTACGGATATTCTTGCTTTTTCCCGTAAACCGACAATCTGTTACAACCGGTGTGATCTTATTCAAATTATTAAGGACGGACTGGAAGGTTGCTCCGCAACCATGGAAGATCGCAATATATCTGTAAAACCATTTTTGGAGGAGGGCCCCTGGACTATACTTGGGGATGCTCAGCAGCTACGGCAGGTGTTCCTGAATCTGCTCTTAAATGCTGCCGACGCAATGCCGGAAGGTGGATCAGTTGAAATCAAGGCTCAGAAAATTTACCCTGATGCCGACTACATTACAATCAGCCTTGCCGATACCGGCGGCGGAGTTCCGGCTGAAATTCAGCACATGATCTTCAACCCGTTTTTCACAACTAAACGCCACGGTACCGGTCTTGGCCTCTCCATCATCAAACGCATCCTGCAAAACCATAACGGGTCCATATCAGTATCTAATTCTGATCATGGTGCCGTATTCACCGTCAACCTACCGCTATCTCAACAACAAGGCACGCCTTAAATACCTGAAATTACCACTCGTTATAAGGCACTCCATTTGTACCGATCAGCTTTGATCCGCTGCGAACATCATAGACATTGCCTGGCGGTACGCCAACTATGGCTCCGGCTCCCGGTTCGCCACCCACATTGGAGGTCTCTGCTGGAGGTAGAATAGTTACCCAAGTAGTGTTACTGACAGTAAACGGATCTCTAGGTATATCTCGCAGATATTTTTTGGCGGTAAGATCAGACAGTGCATCCGGGTATTTGCCATTATCAGCCTTATATTGATCAATAACATTTCTGAAATTATATAGATTCTCCTGCAAGACCGCTTCCCTGGCCTTGATAACGCTCCACTGGTAATTAGGCACGGCTATGGCAGCCAGAATGCCGATAATCGAAATCACAATCAGCAGCTCGATCAAAGTAAACCCGCCCCGACCACTGATTCCAGGCTTTACCTTCCCAGTTCCAAGTCCCCGGTCCCGAGTCACGGTTATTTCACCAATCTTTAAGCTTCGTACCATCAATTGCGGTCCCTTCACTCAGTGAATACACATCATAGACATCTTCGCCGCCCCAGTTGCCCGAATCAGGTTTGTCCACATAGGAACGCAGCCCCCACTTGGGTTCTTCATTTCCTTTAGGCGGATTAAACGGGTCAGACGGTATTCTTCGCAAAAACTTGATTTTTGTTCCATTGGCATCACCAAAATCAAATCCTTCAACAAGAGTTTTCAATGATTCCGGATAACCTGTTTTGTTCATTACAGCAGGAATTTTCTTTTCTTTTACAGCGTTGTCATAACGCTTTTTAAAATCATCCACAGCCGTACGAACAGTTCTCAAGGTTCTACGCAGCTCCAGCTCCCTTGTCCGCTGTGCCGTCATCTGAGACAAAGGCATGACAACAGCAGCCAGTATGGCCAGGATGGTGATTGTGATGACGAGCTCGATCAGACTCAGTCCGCTACGTTTATTCAGGATATTCATCATACCGCTATTTGATCTCCACCAGTGTACTGAATGGCAGAATAGTTGCTGGTTTACCGCCTGTAGCGCTAAAGGCAAGATTGCCAAAACTGAAATTGGCTGCTCCGGCCTTGACAGCTCTGAAAATTACGGTAGCAATATCACCGCTACCGCTTACTCCGCCGTCTCCCGCTGTTTTTTCAAAACTGATCTCAACAGTTCCGGCTTTGGGGTTAGGCTTGCTGGAAAAGAGTGCTATTTTACCGGCTTTAGTAAAAAAACCACCTTCCAGTGCCGATACAAACTGCACATAGACCGGATCATAGTTCAACATAAAGGGGGCTGCCTCAATGTCAGTTGCATTATTCAGATTAATTACAACTCCGAACTGCTGGCCGACGGACACATTTGAAGGTGCAGTGATCTGCAACATTCCGGGTAATGACTGCTCAACAGTAACTGAAGGTGTAATCGACTGAGTTGGACTGACTTGCGTTGGTACAGGCATTGCCGGCGGAGTAAATCCAGGAGGCAGACTACCCGGAAATTGTGTTGGAGCAATCGGTTGTGCCCCCGTTTGCGGTGGTGAAGCGACACCAAAAGGAGACGGTGGCAATACCGGTTTCACAGGAGGTATACCCGGATTCTGATTAGTAATGGCCGATGGTTGAACGCTCATAGGTGGCATTGTAAAGCCTGGAGGCAGGTTAGTCGGTCTTTGACCCAATGGCATCTCATCATAAACAGGCTCTTGATTGAATGAGGCCAGTGACTTAACCAATGAGGGATCATCCTCTTTACCGGATGAAAATGACATCAGACTGCTTTTCGGAACTGTTACACCACGTACCAGACGCGGAGTTATGGCCAGCAGCAGTTCGTTTTTACTGTTATTTGTGTTGGTATCGGTAAACAGGTCACCAATCAACGGAATATCACTGAGCAGGAATAGCTTGTTCTTTTCATTACCAGTGTTGCGTGAAATCAGACCACCAATGATGCTGGTTTCACCATCCTTAAGGCTGAGAACGGTATCCAGATTACGAGTTCCTATGGTAACCACGCTGGTACCAGCCCCCACGTCTCTGGCTCCGCCGATCTGCTGGCTGACTTCCAGACTGAGCTTGATAACAATTTCGTTATTAAGCTGGATATTCGGCTCGGCGCTCATTTTGACACCGATATCAATGTATTGGACATTGACGCTGACAGTGGAGTTGGTGGTATTGGAGGTGGTGATCGGCACTCTGGTACCGACGTTGAATTTGGATTTTTCCTTGTTCTTGACCCTGATCTTGGGGTTGGAAAGCACTTCGCCTTTGGAAAGTGTTTTTCCAAAGTTGTAGGTGGCATTGGGTACTGTTACATAGCCGCCGTAGCCTCTCATGGTAAAGGCACGGACCAGGTTATCAATGGAAGTTGATGAGGTGTTTACAACAGTTGATCCG
>JBGSQR010000071.1:0-3900 GCA_041737975.1 Geobacterales bacterium
GATCCAATTACCCCAAATACAGCCTATGATCTTATCAATACTACATGCTCAGGATCTGCTGTTTTCCATTATGCAATTGTAAAGGGTAACATCGACAGTGATCGCCCCACAACCTGCATTAACTATCAGCAAAACGGTGATATGAATGCGGAAATGGAAACAATTGCAAATGAATTGCTTGGCAATTGGCAGCTTGAAGATCTGTTGATTATTCGTCGCACCGGTTGCCTGTCCGTGGGAGAGATAATCTCTCTGGTAGCGGCAAGCTCCCCAAACAGCAGTGACGCCTTTCAAGCCTGCCAGGAAGGAATCAGCTGTCTAAAAAAAATGGTCACCGTAAAAAAAGTGGAAGTATTTAGATAGTCCGAGCAATTAAATCCAAGCTGATTACCAAGAGGACAACATGAAAACAACTCTCTCCATCACACTGGTTTTTGTCTTATTGTTATCACTCTATTCTTCAGCCATAGCTGAAGAACGTTTGAAGATGTCCACAACCACTTCCACCCAGGACTCAGGACTACTCAAGGTACTCCTGCCACCTTTTGAGAAGAATAATAACTGCAGGGTGGATGTCATCGCAGTTGGGACCGGTCAGGCGCTTAAACTCGGTGAAGCCGGAGATGTGGATCTGGTTTTCGTTCACGCCAGAAAACTGGAGGACAAGTTTATGACCGACGGTTTTGGAGTTAATCGTCGAGATGTCATGTACAATGACTTTGTGATCATCGGTCCGCAAAATGACCCTGCAGGAATTGCTAAAGCAGGGAGCTCCGCTAAAGCACTTCAGATGATAGCTGCCAAAGAATCGAACTTCATCTCCCGTGGCGACAAATCCGGAACACATACCAAAGAGAAAGAGCTCTGGCAGGCAGCCAGGATCTCACCCAAAGGCAGATGGTACATTGAAGCTGGCCAGGGCATGGGACCGGTCATTACCATGGCCACTGAGCGCCGTGGTTATACCCTGACTGACCGTGGCACATACAACGCCTTCAAAAACCAGAAGACCGACCTTAAAATCCTCTATCAGGGAGAGAAAGGGCTCTTCAATCCGTACGGCATCATGGCTGTTAATCCCAAAAAACATCCGCATGTAAAGTACGATCTGGCCATGCGTTTCATAGAATACGTAACCGGACCCGAAGGACTGAAAATCATTGCCCAATACAAGGCCCATGGTGAACCGGTTTTTTTCATATTCAAAAAATAGGGACACGGTAATTCAATGGATTTTTTCACCGAATCGTTCCGCTCTGCTTTTGAACTGATCACCGCCAACGACCCTGAAGTTATCAGTGCAGTAACAGTCTCGGTTTCCGTTTCCCTCTGGTCAACACTTTTCGCATCTATCATCGGTATACCAGCCGGGGTTGCAGTGGGTGCATATCAGTTCCCGGGCAAACGCGGAATTGTAACACTACTCAATACCCTGATGGCTTTACCGACGGTGGTAGTTGGTCTGGGTGTGTATGGTGTCCTTAGCAGACAAGGCCCAATGGGTGAACTGGGGCTGCTCTTTACGCCTCAGGCAATGATAATTGGCCAGACACTACTGGCTATCCCGATCATCGCTCACAATACCGTCAGTGCTGTCACCGGCGCAAATCCATGCATTATTCCTACTGCGATGACGCTGGGTGCAGGTCCTTTACAAAGTATGATCAAGCTGGTCAGCGAAGTACGTTTTGGCATCATGGCGGCAGTCATAGCCGGGCTGGGCAGGGTTATCGCAGAAGTGGGTGTCGCCATGATACTGGGGGGCAATATCCGTGGACATACCCGGACCATGACAACAGCAATTGCCATGGAGACCGGCAAAGGAGAATTCGCCTTTGGCTTGGCCCTGGGTATTATCCTGATGGGAATCGCCCTGATCATCAATCTGTTTCTCAACACCCTTCAGCAGAGGTAGTAGAATGGCAAACGCCCTGATTAAGATGACATCCATAGAAAAAAGGTACGGAAGATCTGTCGCACTGAGTCTTGAAGAACTAACAATCGAAGTTGGCCGACTTCACCTCCTCTCCGGTCCCAACGGTTCCGGTAAAAGTACACTACTCAGTATTCTGGCGTTGCTTACCAGACCTGAACAGGGAGAGATGTTTTGGGGAGATGAGCGGGTCAGCTGGAATAGCGGACTGCTGAATCATCTACGCCGAAAAGTCACTTTGCTGCACCAGTCACCTTACCTCTTTTACGGCACTGTTTTTGACAACGTCACCTTCGGTCTGTCGGTTAGGGGAATCCGTGGGAATGAAGCTCAACAGGCCGTAACCGACACTCTTGAATTGGTTCGACTACCTGGTTTCAGCAATCGTAAAATCGACCAACTATCCGGCGGTGAAGCACAACGTGTCGCCATGGCCAGAGCTTTGGTCATCCGTCCCGAATTACTGCTGCTGGATGAACCGCTGGCTAATGTGGATAATGAAAGCGCCCGCGTTCTGGAAGAGGTCATATCGACCCTCCCTGATAATGGAACAACAGTGGTAATGTCTTCCCATGATCCTTTCCAGCACGAGCGTATACCCTGTAGAATTATCAGCCTGCTGGATGGTAAACTTGTAAATACATCTTCAAACCATCAATCAAGCCTTTTTGTAGACAAGGAGAACTCCCGGTGCCCAACTTTGAAAATGCGCGAAGCATAATACTGCAAAACATATCTCTGCTTGGAACAGAAAAAGTGCCCCTTCTGGAATCCCTGGGCAGGGTTTTGTCCGAAGACATTATCGCCCCTTGGGATCTGCCACTGTGCGACAACTCTGCCATGGATGGTTTTGCAGTATTAACTTCCGATTGCTCACATACACCTATCGATCTCAAAGTTACCGGTTACATACCGGCCGGCGGAGCAATAACAAGCAGTGTAGAACCGGGCTGTGCTATAACTATCATGACCGGCGCACCGGTTCCACCCGGCTGTACCGCAGTGGTGCCTGTGGAGGAAACCAAACAGGTAAATGATACCGTAACAATCAAGGCAAAGGTTAATAACCGCCAGCATATCCGTTTCCGTGGGGAAGATATTGCCAGCGGCTCTAGGGCAGTTACAGCTGGCACAGTTATCCGGCCGGCTGAAATTAACATGCTGGCCTCGCTCGGTAAGACTTACATTCCTGTCTATCAAAAAGCACGGGTAGCAATCCTGTCTACCGGTGATGAGTTGATCGAACTGGGTGAGACACCAACTCCCGGCCAAATTATCAACTCCAACGCTTTATCTTTAGCCGCGGCGGTCAGACAGTCAGGTGCTGAACCGGTTTTGCTCGGCATTGCACTGGACAACATGGAAAGTCATCGTGAAAAGATGATTGAAGGACTCAAGTGCGATGCCATGATTACGTCAGCCGGTGTTTCGGCTGGAGATCGTGATTTTGTCAGGGATGTGCTGGTTGAACTGGACGTCAATCAACTATTCTGGAAGATTGATATTAAACCGGGTGGCCCGACAGCCTTTGGCATGAAAGACAATCGACCAGTATTCTCCCTGCCCGGCAACCCGGTCTCCACCATGGTCACCTTCGAGCTGTTCGTTAGGCCGGCTCTACTAAAAATGATGGGCCACCAAAAGACCATTCGATCCTTTGTCAAAGGGATTCTGCAGGAAGCGGCCTCAAAGAAGGCGGGCAAGGTAAATTTTATACGGGTCCGTATCGAAAAGAAAGATGGGCGTTATTTGGCCTCAAGCGCCGGTGAGCAACAGACCGGCATCCTTAGAACCATGGTTACGGCCGATGGCCTGGCCATGCTCCCACTGGAAGCTACGCTGATTCCGGCAGGTAGCGAAGTTGATCTGCTACTAATGAACAATGTAGATATGATGACTGAATAACAATACTTCTCCATCAAGGGAAGAGACAAACTTATACGGAGAAAAATATGAATATCAAGGTC
>JBGSQR010000099.1:0-7132 GCA_041737975.1 Geobacterales bacterium
GTCCCAGCATTCCGGCGGTCTGACGCTCTTCCGGGGACGGATCATAAATGCGTACCTGGGGCATCTCCTCGAAAAACAGATTTGAACTATGTACGTCAAACCGATATTCAGCTTTTTTGGTCGCATCCAGAACTGTACATGCTATGCGCTGAGTGGTTTCACCCAGCTGATTGCCGGGAAACATACGGTTCATGTCCGTGCTGTCAAACGGCCAGGAACGGCGTAATGTGTTAATGCCGAGAACATTAACCGCCGGTATGATCAAGACACGTTTGAGCAGCTTCAGCTTTGGAAAGCGGCCTGACTCTACCCCATGCAGAAAATCAGCCAGACGGGCCAGGATATAGACACCATTGATTTCATCACCATGCAGACCCGAGACAAATGCAATTGTGGGATGAATAGAAACGGGACCGATTTCGTGATATGGGATATTAAAGTCTTCGCGCAGAGGCGCAGTCATCAGCAACAGGTCTTTAGTGCTCATCGTCGGATCTCCTTTCTGGCCATGACCCGCGCCATCAGTGACCCTTCGTAAACAAGTGGGTATTCCCTCAAGGTAAACAGCACCCCATCTACGGGAGAACGAACCTCAGCCAGCTTGCAGCCGTTCATTGCCGAAACTATCGACCCGAGCAGCTGCCCCTTGTGCACATCGGTCCAATGTTCAATGATCGGTACAAACAGACCGGAGGTCGGGGCATTCAAAAAATGTACGTTGCTGTCATCGGCTATTTCCGGGACATGGTCTGTTTCCGGTATTTCCACATCCTGAGACAATACGCCCAGGTCCTTCCAAAGCCGCAGAATACCGGCCATTAATTGCTGGCAGTAGTCGGGAGAGATCCGCATACCTACCCCCATTTCCACTACCAGACAGGGCACACCGATACTGTTAAGACTGTGGGCAATGGTGGCTTCCAGAACTGTAATGGCACCATGCAGCCAGATCAGGTCCACATTCATACGCTTGGCCAATGGCACCAGATTTTCTTCAAAATCGCAGTTAATACGTACCTGAGGAATTTCCCGCAGATAGATATTGCTGGCGTGGATATCAATTACAAGCGCCGCACCTTTCAGGCTTTCAATGGCTGCATGGGCAATCCGCTTGGGCAGGTCACCATGCGCTGCCCCCGGAAAACTCCGGTTCAGGTCCGTATCGAAAACCGGAATAAAACGGGTCAGTGTATCAAGACCCAGAGTGTTCATGGCCGGATAAAGCTCCACACTACCCAGAAGACCGGCGGGATTGCTGATTGACAGCTGTTCCAGCCATCCAGCCAACAGATGACAGACATACAGCCCTTCCAGCTCATCACCATGAATACCGGAAACAATCGCTGCCCTCGGTCCATCTCCACCGCGATATATAGTTTTACGAATTTGCAGGCTTTCGCTGTAAGGCATTTCCAGCGACAGAATACTGGAGGTGTTGATTGAGATCTGCGGTGATTTCATCAATGGTCGGTTATCCCTTAATTTAATTTATTTGTTATTTGCACTGAGTACCCGCCGCAGCGGGAAAAGAATCCCCTCTCCATGAGGGAGAGGGTCAGGGTGAGGGGGAAAAGTTGATATATTGTGCACTGCTGCCCCCTCATCCGGCCTTCGGCCACCTTCTCCCTCAGGGAGAAGGACAAACAGCACATCAGTTATTTTACATTTTACTGCTGCGAGATGGAAAGAATAACTTCCGGCTCTCCACCACTTGCCTCACCTTTGAAACTACCTCGCTGCGGGGCGGCATCCAGGTAGTCACGTCCGACCGCCACAGGAATAAACTGATTATTGGTCAGAATCCCCTGGGTAGCATCAAAACCGGTCCAGCCATTACCCGGTATCAGAACTTCCACCCAGGCATGAGTTGCCGCTGCAGCCTGAACTTCACCCGTAGCAGCTGAAGCCAGATACCCCATAACATATCTTGCCGGAACTTTCCAGGATCTGACAATGGAAATCAGCAGATGGGCAAAATCTTGACAGACTCCGGCCCGTGACTCCAAAGCTTCTGCCAGAGTAGTATGAACACTGGTTACACCCGGTTCGTAGGTTAAAGTCGAAGCGACCCAAACCATGGCGGCCTGGACGGACTCCAGTATCTGCTTTCCGGCTTCATGTCGAGGAAAGCCAAAGGATTCATCCAGCTGTTCCAGACCTGGTGTAGCTGGACTGCGGCTCAGAATATAATCGTAGACGGTCGGAGTCTTGCGCAATGTTTCCCTGATCCAATCCCTTTCTGCAGCTGGGCTTAACATTTGGTAATCAAACGGATTTTCCAGCAAATTCTCAACTTCGGTCCGTACTCTGGTTACCAGTCGGCGATGGGTCGGCAGAATCTCAAAAGCATGAACACGGTTGCCAAAATAATCATAATGGCTACGCAACGAACTGACCGGTTCAGTAACTATTTCAAGACTGATCAGCTTCTGAAACTGATCTTCACGCGGTGACAGGCGCAGTTCAATATGATGTTCGCTGACCGGGGACTGATACTCCAGAATGGTTTCGTGTTCAATCAAATAGCGCATATCATATCTCTTCCGCATAGACTTCAAGGAAATCCGCCTGGGCGGCCTGATTTAATGCTGCAATAGCAGAAAGAAATTCATCCAGAAATTCATGCAATCCAGTTGTAAAAATCTGCTCGGCAGAGTTGCCGAACAACATGTTTCCAATGTGCTCTATGGCTTCGCGGGAACGGTGTTTATTATTTGAACCGGTGGACTCCAGGGCACGGGACAGCCGATCAATAGAGTAAGCCAGGGATCGGGGGAAATCCGGTTCAAAAATGGTGAACTCGACCACATCAATCGGACGGAATCCGGCGTGGTATTTTCTGCGGAAGGCCTCATAGCCGGAAAGTGATTTCAGCAATGCTGCCCACTGGTAATAGTCCAGCGCAGATCCAACCTGAGTAAGATCCGGCAGCAGCAGATGATATTTTACATCCAGAATACGGGCGGTCATATCAGCCTGCTCTGTAAATGCACCCAGGCTGTAAAAACCAAAAGCCTCACCACGCATCATTGTATTGGAAGTCAAGCCGCTGAAACGGGCCGTCTCGCTACGCACATGGGAAAAAAACTGGCTGGCCTTGAGCGGTTGCAGCGGGATTTTTAGGCGCTGGTCTACACTCAACCAGAGTTCATTGATCGCCTCCCACATCTCCTTGGAAATCCGGTCACGGGCAATACGGGCATTTTCACGGGCCACACGGATACAGGTCCTGATCGAATTGCCGTTGGCCTTTTCCGCCGTCATAAACTGCAGCACGCGCTCCTGTGTAATCTGACCGTCACCGTACAACCCGGCAAAGGAGTCTTCAGCCGATGTGATACTCAGTAGCGGACGCCACTTGTCCGTTTCGGACATATCCTCTTCCGCCTCAAGCAGATAAAGCATGTTTATATCCATCAAACGGGCCGTGTCTCCGGCCCGCTGCAGATAGCGGGACATCCAGTAGATTGAATCGGCAATTCGGCTTAACATATCTTGAGCCTCCTCATTCGGCTAAAACCCAGGTATCCTTACTGCCGCCACCCTGGGAAGAATTGACCACCAGCGACCCTTTGGTCAGAGCCACCCGGGTCAATCCGCCCGGAACAACATTTATTTCATCTCCGTAGATAATATAGGGCCGCAAATCAAGGTGGCGCGCATCCAGTTCACCCTCCATATAGCAGATATGGCGCGAGAGTTGCACAACCGGCTGGGCAATGTAGTTACGCGGGTCCATCTGGACCTTACCGGCAAATTCTTTGCGCAGGGCCGGTGTGGATGAGGGCCCCATCAACATGCCGTACCCGCCGGACTCACTGACAGCCTTGACCACCATGCGCTCCAGATTATCCAGCACATAGGCACGCTCTTCAGGGTTGGTCATCTGGTAAGTCGGCACATTATCCAGAATCGGCGCTTCATTCAGGTAGTAACGGATGATATTGGGGACAAATGGGTAAACCGCCTTGTCATCGGCAATACCATTACCCGGAGCATTGACGATGGCAACATTACCGGCTCGCCAGGCATTGATAATACCTGCAACTCCAAGCGTGGAGTTGGAGCGGAACAACAGGGGATCCAGAAAATCGTCATCGACCCTGCGATAGATTACATCAACCTGTTTCAGGCCGGTAGTGGTCTTCAGGTAAATCTTATCATTTTTGGCCACCATATCACGCCCTTCGGCCAGCTCTACTCCCATCTCCTTGGCCAGAAAGGTATGCTCAAAATATGCAGAATTATAGATACCGGGCGTCAGGACGACAATTTCAGCATTTTCACGACCGCGTGGCGAAACTGACTGCAAAGCCTGCAGCAGCAGAGCCGGATAATGTTCCACACGTCTGACGCGATACTTGGCAAAGAACTCTGGCAGAATACGCCGCTCAATGACCCGGTTCTCAATCATGTACGACACACCGGAAGGTGTACGCAGATTATCCTCCAGAACCAGGAACTTACCATCCTCATCACGGATGATGTCAATGCCGCTGATATGGGTATAGATATCATTGGGCGGATCAATACCCATCAGCTCGCGCCTGAAATCCTTGCCCTGATAGATCAGTTCCGCCGGAACAACACCGTCTTTGAGTATTTTCTGATCGTGGTATAGATCCTTCAGGAAAAGATTGAGCGCCTTGACCCGCTGCTTGAGGCCGCTTTCAATAATATGCCACTCTGCAGCAGTAATAATCCTGGGGATCAGGTCAAAAGGCCAGATCCTTTCGATCCCCTCATCCGAGTCTCCGTAAACGGTAAAAGTCACCCCTTCGGCATGCAGGGCCAGTTGTGACTCATGCATCTTGGCTTCAAGGGCATTTTGTCCGACAGACTGGATATGATCCCAAAGCGGTCGATAATGTTCACGGGGTGTAAAGCCGTCAGTATAAAACTCGTGATAGGAAATACGTGGTTTGTGGGGTGCAGAGTTGAAGTCGGCCATGGCTCACTCGATGCAAAATGAAATGTTGTTAAAATACATATAGCAAGAACAGCGCCAAAAATTTTACTGTCGTAAGCAGCAGATATTAATACACAATATTACTACTCAACTCCGGCAGGTCATTGCGATGAGCGGAATAACACCAAACTGCTCAAATAACATGCACAACAAAAGCAAGTTATTGATACAAAGTTTAATAATTTTATCAGACTTTCCGGTAGTGTCACGATGGACACCCTCATATTTTGCTGTAGACTTAAAATATCCAGATGCGCTACAATCGGACTAGAGGTCAGACCAATTCAGAAAGGAGTTATTTATGTACGGAGAAGACAGAATTTACAAAAAAGTCGAAATCATAGGCGTTTCAGGCAAAAGTATTGAGGGTGCAATAGAAGCAGCTGTGTCAAAGGCAAGCGCATCCCTTGAGAAGCTTTCCTGGTTTGAAGTTCAAAATATTCGTGGACATATCGGAGAAGATGGAAAGGTAACCGAATACCAGGTGGACCTTAAAGTGGCTTTCCAGCTGAAAAAGTAATACAAACGAGGTCAGTTTCTAAAGTAAGAAGCTGACCTCGCCTGATTAATTATCAGGTAATTTAACTGTATGCTTTTAAATGCAGATATAATTAACCCCGCCCCAAGTTCTCGTTTCTAAATGTTTTTCTTGACAACCTCTCATATTTTGTAAATAGTACATAAAAATAAATAGTTCCAACGAAAAGGCAAAATCCGGGGGACCGGATGACGCAAAGCCACCTAGCCAGACCGGAAAGAGGGGTTATCGAATCGGTGAAAATATATTGCTAAAAGCAATATCTACTTAAACCTGCCTTTTCAATAATGGCGGGTTTTTTTATTTTCATTCATACTTTTTTCAGAGTCTGATTTAATGTCAAATGGGCGTCTTGAACAACTGACAGCAATTAAGCAAAGTGATTATCTATACTGATAAAATTTATCACTGGAATTTAATTTTCAATTAAGGATCAACCTATGAGAAAGCAATGCTGCTTGGGATTATTTCTGATACTGGTTTCAACATTTCTAAACCTTACCTGGGCATGTGCCGAGGAAACAATCCGCATCGGCGGAACAGGTGTTGCTCTTGGGCCAATGCACCGGTTGGCTGCAGCTTTTGAAAAAGAAAATCCCCATATAAAATTCAGGTTCAAGAGAAGTATTGGAAGCAGCGGCGCCATCACATCAGTCTCAAAGGGTGGCCTGGATATAGGGCTGCTGAGTAGACCGCTAAAACCTGAAGAACTGGAGTTGGGACTTAATGAGGTCGAATATGCCAAAACACCGTTTATATTCGTTTCCGGCCCGCGTGTTCCAATCAAAAATATCAATACGGATGAAATGGTTAAACTGTATCAAAGAAAAGTACTGACATGGTCAAATGGCGAAAAAGTCAGAATTGTACTTCGCCCCATAGCCGATTCAGACAATATTACAGCCAGAAAAATATCACCTGCAATGAGTGCTGCACTGGATGAAATACTGGTACGAGAAGGAATGCTTCTTGCCCTGACAAACCAGGAAGCCCTTGAAATAGTCAGCAGAACTCCAGGTACATTTGGGTTTTCAACACTTACCCAGGTTACTACAGAAAAACACTCAGCACGAATACTCAAGTTTAATGGTATCACGCCAAACCTGAGAACACTGTCAAATGGGACTTATCCTCTTTCACATACTGTTTCAATCATTACGCAGAAACCTGTTCCTAAGGCTTTGGCACAATTCATCAATTTCGTATTTTCACCTGCCGGCGCAAAGATACTGAGAAAATCAGGAAACCTCCCATTAAAGAAAAGGCCTGTTAATGCATAAAACCGCAGATAAAAGTTCCACTCGCATTATCACCTGGTTGACATCTATTGTTGTAACTATCGTAGTAGTCGTTCTGCCTCTTGGATATTTCCTGATTTCCTATAAATATATAGCTGGATCCATCGAAACAGAAGCTGAGATCAAAGCACGTCTTATTTCAAACATAATCAGCCAGTCTCCTGATATGTGGCAATACGAAAATATACGTATCGAAGAATATCTTTCCCGTCGGCCAGGCAAACAGGTACCAGAAATACGCAGGGTTTTTGATAACAAACGCAATGTTGTTGCAGAAAGTATTGATGAAATACCATCCCCCACCTTAACTCAATCAGCCTCAATTTA
>JBGSQR010000252.1:0-9908 GCA_041737975.1 Geobacterales bacterium
GTGACAGTTCAGTTGTTTTACGTACCGTACGCAGTGCAAACGAAGATTGAACCCTTAATACTCCGGGCAGCCCTGTTAATTTATCGTGAAGCCTCATGTAATCAGTATTGTCCTTAATTATAACCCGTAACAGATAATCAAAATCACCGGACATGAGATAGCATTCCATAACTTCCGGTACCGCTGAAACCGACTCTTCAAAATATTGCAGTTTTTCCTTCTGTTGACCTTCTAACGTTACTCTGACAAATACATTGCCCGGTTTTCCTATGGCCGCCTGATTAATCAGCATCACATAGCTGTCAATTATGCCGCTCTGCTCAAGCAGTCGAACGCGGCGAAGACAGGCCGATTCGGACAGTCCGACCTGATCGGCAAGTTGTACGTTAGAGAGACGACCGTTTTTCTGCAGCACACCCAAGATGGCGCGATCAATCTGGTCTATTGCGTGTAGCGGCATGTTCTGCATAAATTAGCTCCAATATTGAAATATTATGTCAAAATATAAGATTTTAATCGTATATTAGCAAGATAAAATAGGTGATGTTATGATATCTTTTAGATGTAGTTTTAAAATTTCAATTTATAATTAAAAAAACTTTGAATTATGGGAGGTATAACATGATTGTTGGAGTCCTTAAAGAGATCAAAACCGATGAAAATCGTGTCTGTATGACACCGGCTGGTGCTGAGATAATGGTTGCAAATGGACACCAGGTTCTGGTGGAAACTTTGGCTGGTGTGGGTAGTGGCTTCAGTGATGATGCTTATTGCCAGGCAGGCGCAGAAATTATTAATACTCCTGCAGAAATCTATAAAAGGGCCGAGATGGTTATGCACGTCAAAGAGCCGCAGCCATCGGAATATGACATGATCCGTGAAGGTCAGATTGTCTTTACGTATTTTCATTTTGCAGCAGCTGAACAGTTAACCCATGCCATGATCAAACAACGTGCTGTCTGTATCGCTTATGAAACGATTGAAGGTACAAACAACAGTCTGCCGCTGCTGACACCCATGAGCGAAGTGGCCGGTCGTATGGCAGTACAGCAGGGAGCCAAGTATGCTGAACGTGCCCAGGGCGGACGTGGCATCCTGCTTGGCGGCGTTCCTGGTGTTGCACCAGCTACTGTATTGGTGCTTGGTGGTGGCGTAGTTGGTACCCATGCAGCACAGATGGCATGTGGCCTCGGGGCTAAAGTTTATCTGATGGATATGAACCTGGATAGATTGAGACACCTTTCCGAAATTATGCCGAAAAACTGTTTCCCCATGATGTCCTCACCAGCCGCTATTCGTGAATTGATTCAAGAGGCTGATGTTGTTATTGGTGCTGTTTTGCTGCATGGCGCCAAGGCACCCAAACTGGTGACCCGCGAAATGCTTAAAACTATGAAAAAAGGCGCTGTCATGGTGGATGTTGCTATCGACCAGGGTGGCTGTTTCGAAACCTCCCATGCGACAACGCATCAGCAGCCGACCTATGAAGTTGATGGTATTGTACATTACTGTGTAGCCAATATGCCTGGGGCAGTGCCGCTGACCTCTACAATGGCATTGACCAACGCAACGCTGCCGTATGCCACAAAAATAGCTAACAAAGGCTGGAAAGAAGCGGCCAGAGCAAACACCGGTATTAAGTCTGGCATAAACATTGTAAACGGGTTGGTCACCTATTGCGGAGTTGCAGAAGCTTTTGGTATGGAATGTATTGCAATCGATGATGTACTAAAGTAAAAAACGATTAGTCATAGTATCTAGTAAAAAAGCACTTCTTTAGAGGTGCTTTTTTTGTTTATTTTCTTTTGAAATTCGAAAAGTGATCATGGTATTTTTAGACAAGCTGAACTTGCTTTTATTCTGATTGACATTTGATGATACCTATAGCTAAATTATTAAAATTTTAATCTCAATTGCTATCGAAGGATCCGGATATGGGTAATTATCGTCTTTCTGATCTCCTTGATATGTCCATAATCCAAAAACTGGCTGACTCAAATTTCAGTGCCAGCGGGTTACCCATGACTCTGACTGATGCTGTTGACGGTTCCTTTCTTGTCAAATCCGGCTGGCCCGGTATTTGTACCTATTATCACCGAGTAAATCCCCTCTCCGTAGAGCAGTGCCGTATCAGTGATAATTTTGTAAATGAACATCTGGACGAAAGTATCATAAAATACCGCTGCAATAACGGTCTTTGGCATATCGCCATGCCAATTATTGTTGCCGGTCGCCATATGGGAACGCTATTTCTGACCCAGTTCTGGTTTGACTGGGAGGTGATTGATCGTCAGTATTTTATTGACCAGGCACAAAAATACGGTTTTGATTTGGACAGCTACCTGGCCGCTTTGGATCGTATGCCGGTTTTCAGTAACGAAAAAGTCGATTATATAGTTGCCTATGACAAGGCGCTGGTGAAATTTATTTCAGACCTTGCTGAGCAGTCACTAAAAGTAATTGAGGGACAGGAGGAATTGAAAAAAGCAAATGACCTGCTGGAAATGCGTGTAAGTGAGCGAACTGCGGATCTGGCGGAAGTCAATAGGCTGCTGGTGCTTGAAGTCGCGGAAAGAAAACATTTTGAAGGTAAATTGCGTGAGCTTTCCGAAATTGATCATTTGACAATGATTTACAACAGAAGAAAACTGTTTGAAATAATGGGGTTTGAGATTGAGAAAGCGAAGCGATATTCCCGTCCACTGTCCATAATCATGCTTGATCTGGATCACTTTAAAAAGGTTAATGACAGGTATGGACATAATATCGGCGATAATGTCTTAAGAACTACTACACATATTATTAGTGAAATGCTCAGAAAAGTTGATGTTTTTGCCAGGTATGGTGGTGAGGAATTTATTATACTCTGTACTGAAACAGAGTTGGATGGGGCTGTTGCTTTAGCTGAAAAAATCAGGTTTACAATTGAAAGTTACAATTTCCCGCTAGTGGGAGTGGTTACATTGAGTGCCGGGGTAGCTGAACATGTAGACGAATATTCCGAATCAGCCTTAATAGAAAAAGCCGATGCAGCTCTTTACAGTGCAAAAAAACGAGGAAGAAACCGGGTGGTGGTTGCGCGTAATTAGTTCATATTTTGGGCAAGTAAGGACGGAAATGACAACTGAATTTATAGGATTTATACCTCAACAGCTCTTATTAAAAAGGGCTGTTTGCATAATTGCCATGCTGTTTTTACTGCTACTTCAGGCCTGCAGCAGTGTCAATAATAGTACTTTTTTGCTTACCATTGCTCACCTGAATGATACGCACTCACACATGGAGGCTGAGTCTGTCAGCCTGACCATCAACGGAAAGGAAACCGTTGTGCCGCTGGGCGGTTTTGCGCGTTTACAGACTCTTGTTGATGAAATGCGTTTGCAGTCGCCAAATTTTCTGCTTTTGCATGCCGGAGATGCCGTTCAGGGGACACTTTACTTCACACTTTTTCATGGACTGGTTGAATTTGATTTTTTGAACCGTTTAAAAGTAGATGCCATGACTTTTGGTAACCATGAATTTGATCGGGGTACAACAGTCATACCGTCTTACCTCCAAAAAGCCGCTTTTCCGATCATATCTTCCAATATTGATTTTTCTTCCGAACCGGCTATTGCACCCTTTGTTCCCCAATATGTTATTAAACAGATCAATGGAGAGCGGATCGGAATTATCGGTCTTACTACTGAAACAACTCCGCAGACAACTATTGATGTGGGCAAAGCAAAATTTCTTGATGCAAAAACAGCTGCAGCCAGGCAGGTTGCCATGCTTGAAGGGCAGGGCGTAGATAAGATTATCGCGTTGTCTCATCTCGGTTATGAAGAAGATCTGAAACTGGCAGCCTCTGTTAGCGGGTTAGATATTATAATAGGCGGTCACAGCCATACTTTGCTGGGTGATCAGAAACAGCTTGGTTTGCTGGGGTTGACCTCTGAGGGCAGTTATCCTACAGAGGTTACATCTCCGGACGGAGGAAAAACACTTGTTCTGCAGTCCTGGCAGTGGGGACACATGCTTGGCAAACTGGACGTAAGTTTTGACCAGCACGGGAAACTGGTCGGATTTAATGGCGGGGCAATCATTCCGGTGAGTGACAGGTTCAGCAGGGAAACAGAAATAATCCCGCCCGGCAGTAAGGTCTACCAGGAGATAGTTCAGGTTGTCAATCAGAGCGGAGTTGCCAGATTTGTTCAGGAAGACAAAACCACCGCTGAAGCACTGAGGCCCTATTCTAAAAAACTGGAGGAATTCAGGGTAACCAGGGTGGCTTTTGCTAAAGAAAACCTGATTCGCGGCATTAACAACGGCCCGGGTCCAATTGCTGCTGACTCCATGCTGGCTGCCGTACCCAATGCCCAGGTCGCCATACTCAACTACGGCGGCGTTCGTAAAGATCTGCTGGCTGGAACTGTTTCCGTGGCAGATGTGCTTGAAGTAATGCCCTTTGCCAACAGCCTGGTGTTGATTGATGTTACCGGTGCAGAATTGAAAAGTGCGCTTGAAGATGCAATAGATTTTTTGCTGGTTAAATACGGTAGCCTGAATAAGAAGTCTCTGCCATACGTATCCGGTATCAATCTGAGTATCAGCATGACTGCGGCAAAAGGAAACAGGATTTTATCATTTAACGTTAAAGATACAGGTGGTGTCTATAAGCCTTTAGACCTAGACAGGACTTATAGAGTCGTGGTGAATAATTTTGTTGCAGCTGGCGGAGATGGATTTAATGCGTTTAAAAGCGCAAAAGGTTTTCGCACTAACACCGGAATAATTGATAGTGATGCCTTTCGGGAACTATTGAAATCAATTGGTACGATTTTTAAGCCGACTGAACAGCACATTAAGGTTATTTCCAAAGGTGAGCAGATAAGATTTTTTACTGGCCAGGCAGATAATTATGATGGAAAAATTGCAATAATGGTTTCAGCTTCATAGTCAGAGACTAGCTGAACAGCCAAATCGTCAATGGCATGGTAAAAAAGGAAAGACAGGTCTGAGTTGTAATTATGGATGCCATGACCTCGTGATCACCACCCATCTGCTTTGCCAGTATGTATCCTGCCGGAGCTGTCGGCACACAGAACATTAAAACCAGTACCCCTGCAGTTGTTCCGGACAACCCCAAAGCTGTTGCCAATCCGCCAGCCACCAATGGCTTACAGAGAAATTGAATTACACTGGTTACTATCAACGGGTGTTTATGCAGAAGCAGATTGCCGCCTCTATACGCAGCACCAACAGCCATTAATCCAATTGGAAATGCCGCCTTCCCACCCAATAGCAAGACCCCATCAATTGCAGTCGGTATTTTTAATCCTGAAATATTCAGTCCGACACCAATTACACAGGCAATAATAAGGGGATTTTTCAGCAGATCGCCAAGTACGCTTTTTATGCTGATAGAGCTTTTGTTGACCGTCATTGAGAACGCGGCCACGCAGAGGATATTTATCAGAATTATCATAAAGCCGGCCGCCAAGGCAGCCATCAGAAGTCCATCCCTGCCATAAAGGTTTTCAGCCAATGCAAAGGCAACAAAGCTGTTGAATCTCACACCACCCTGAAACAGTGATGTAAAGGTTTCTCCACTGATCCTGCTGTTAAGCAGCCACCAGATTGTAATAAGTGCAGCACTGACAATGACGGTTCCCTCCACAGTCATAAGTATCTTGAACCATGGTAAAGCATCCATTTTTTTGTTGGCCAGGCTGTGAATCAGGATAGCCGGCATAAGCAGAAAATAGGTTAATCTCTCTGCAGAAGGCCAGAAGGTACCTGGAAGGAAATTGGTGCGTTGAATTATAAAGCCGGTAATAATAAGGGCCATGACCGGAATAAGTGAATTGAAAATTGCTTCCACGGTTACTCCCAAAATTTTAGTCTGATCAGGATAACATAGGAATGCAGTTTTACAGGTTCAAAAAGTTAACTGTCTGCATTTTAACAAAAAACTTCTGCTCACATTGTCATTTTTAATAGTTACGATATAGTTTTAATAAAATAGACGTAGATGTAATAAAGGTCAAACAAGTAAAGGGAGTTTGATAATGGACCAACAGAACTGGAGTGAGCAATTACTGGCCGCAATGAATGATTCAGACCGTACAGCAGCAGCTGCAGTAATTGAGCAGGCGTTGACGAATGGTTTTGATTCTGACAGGGTAATAACTGAAATTCTTGATCCGGCAATTGTTAAGCTTGGACAACTCTGGTACAAGGAAACCATGTCGCTTACGCAGAGTTTTGTTGCGGCAAAAATAGCCGAAGATGTCCTTTTGCGCTGTCTTCCTGATCAAGGGTCAAATCACAAGTCCAGGGGGGCGATTGTAATTGGTAACATTGAAGATGATTTTCACAGTCTCGGCAGAAGAATGGTGACACTGTTTCTACTGGCTGCTGGTTGGGAAGTTCATGACCTGGGTAATGATGTGCTGGCGGAAGAACTGCTTGATAAGGCAATAGAAGTCAATGCCTGTGTGGTTGGTGCTTCGGCCATGATGCAGACGACCGCTTTGAATATTCGAAAACTCCGAGATCTGATAGATTCGCGTGGTTTAACTGACAAGATCAAATTGGCTGTGGGGGGCGCTGTTTTTAATTGGCGTCCTGAGCTGGTAGCCGAAGTTGGAGGAGATGGTACAACCCGTAATGCGACCGGTGCTGATGAGCTTTTTACAAGATTGCAGGCTGAAGTAATCAGCAGGAGGTCTTCATGAATTCCTATCAGAGGGTAATGAATACCCTGGGAGGGCTTCCGGTTGATCGCCTGCCTGTTTTTGCTGTTTTGGGGGCTTACGGTGGCAAGCTTACACAGACTGATCTGAAAACCCTGTTCAGTGACTCTAGGGCATATGTTGCCGGACAACAGGCTCTGCAGGATGAATTCGGTTTTGATCTGGTCATGTCAGCCTTTGATTACAGTGTTATTGCAGAAGCATTTGGAGGAACAGTGGCCTGGTCTGAAAATCAGGTGCCCAATATGAAACGACCGGCAGCGAAAAATGCTGCTGATGCTTTGTTATTGCAGTTACCTGATATTCACAAAACAGGTCGCCTGCCGGTTATATTGGACATAAACCGTCAACTGTCCGCTCTGTATAAAGAACAGGTGCCGATTATCAGTGTCTTACCCGGTCCCTGTATTCTGCCAGCTTTGATCATGGGGCTTGATCAATGGATGGAGACAATATTGTTTGATGAAAAGCTTGCTTTGAAGCTGTTTGAGTATACAGCACCTTTTTTTGTATCCTGGGCAAATGGTTTGTTGGAGGCCGGAGCCGATTGTCTTGTCTTTACCGAGGGAATGGCGTCGGCTGAGATTGGCCCGCGTAGTCTGTTTGAAGAACGTTGTCTACCGCATCTCAGATCAATTTTCAGCCAGATTAACGGACCGAAGGTGATTAGCAGTACCGGTGGCTGTATGAATCAGGTGCTGGATCTTTTGCCCGGTATTGAAGGCCTTGTGGGTGTGATTTCCGGATCAAAGGATGATCTTGCAGAGGCCAGACGGCTACTCGGACCTGATCTGACAATCATCGGCAACCTTGACAATCTGACTTTGCCGGCTGTCACAGCCGGTGAAATATATGAAATATGCATTAAACAACTTAAAACGGCAGCTCCTTTCGGACGCTTCATTCTTGCCAATGCCGGCGCTGATGTACCCCATGCCACCTCGCCTGAGAATCTCAGGGCTATGCAGGCCGCCTGTATTGACTATCAGAAACATTCGGGTGCTAAATGATGTCTCATCCTATATGGCTTTGCTGCGGAGTTGTGCAGGCGGAAATGGAACATCTTCATCGTCAGGGTTTAATAAAAGGTGAATTGCTTTTTCTGGATTCCATGCTTCATATGGATCCGCAGAAACTCGAAACGGTTCTGACTTCAGCGCTGGAAAATAAAAGTGGTAAAGATAATTATCTGGTAATCGTTTATGGTGACTGTTCGGCACATATGCTGGATTTGGTCCGCCGTTTTAAGGTCGGCCGGGTAAATGCCATCAACTGTGCTCAGCTTCTGCTTGGTCGTGACCGCTACCGACAGTTGATGCGGGAGGAGGCTTTCATGGTTCTTCCGGAATGGTCAAAACGCTGGGAACATATTATGAAGAATGAATTGGGATTGAACGGATCAGTAGCACATGATCTGCTGGGTGAAAACCGTGGCGTGCTTGTTTATCTGGATACCGGTTTGGTTCCGGTGCCGGAACAGGAACTGGTTCAGTTTTCCGCCTTCAGCGGCCTTCCGTGGCGGGTAGAATCAATCACTCTTTATAATATGCTGGCCGCTTTATTGAAAGCTGAAGAAGATGCTATGACCAGTCGTATCGGAGATGGGACAGCATGACTCATTTAGAAAAAAGTCAACAGTCTTCGCTGGCTGCCCAGTTGATGGCCATTGAGGTTATCTCACAACTTCTGGTTTCTTCATCACCACTTAAACTTGGAGAAGCACTTTCGGAACACCTGCGTGAGTTGAGCGGTGCAAAAACTGTCATGGTTTTAGCTCATCGACCAGAGCCTGATACAGATATTCTGCTGAATGTTAGCCCAATCAGGCGAACGACTGTTTTCTCTCCTGCAGAACTTGACCTGTTCTGCCCGAACAAAAATCCCGGCCACTTTCCTTGGGTTACAGCCAACTTTCCGGAGAATAATCCGCTAAAACCATTATTGCTATTAAAAGAAATTCAGTCTGTTGTTCGCTATCCTTTATATGCAGGAGGTGAAGTTGTTGGTCAGTTGCTCTTGTTTGACCTGCCGTATATTGATCGTTTTGACGAAACTGATCAGATAATTAATCTTCTTCTGGCACCGATCGGGCTGGCTCTGAAAAATGCTCTCAATCTGCATATGATCGAACAACAGGCATTGGAACTGGAAAAGCGTGTAGAGGAGCGTACGGCAGAATTAAAGCAGATGAATATTGTTTTACAGCTGAGTGAAGAGAGGCATCGGACCATTCTGGAAACGGCAATGGATGGTTTTTGGCTGGTAGATACAAAGGGTCAATTGCTGGAGGTCAACGAAACCTACTGTCGCATGAGCGGTTATAGTGAGCAGGAGTTGTTGACAATGGGCATTGCTGGTATTGAAGCAATTGAATTGCAAGAAGAGGTTGATCAACATATCCGGAACAATATTAAAAAAGGATGGGACCGTTTTGAGTCCAGGCACCGCCGAAAAGATGGAACTGTTTTTGATGTCGAAGTCAGTGCGCAGTTCAGGCCTCATGAAAATGGTCAACTTGTTGTTTTTCTCCGTGATATAACGGCACACAAACTGGCTGAAATAAATAAAATCAAACTTGAAGAGCAACTTTTGCAATCACAAAAGATGGAATCAGTAGGACGGTTGGCTGGCGGTGTTGCCCATGATTTTAATAACATGCTGGGAGTCATTATCGGTCATGTAGAGCTAGCCCTCATGGGTACTGACACTGACGAGCCAATTTATGGCCATTTAAAGGAAATACGTACTGCAGCCGAACGCTCTGCTGATCTCACGCGCCAGTTACTGGCATTTGCCCGCAAGCAGACTGTTGCTCCAATAGCGCTGGATTTGAATGAGACCGTAACTGGAATGCTGAAAATGCTCCAACGATTGATAGGTGAAGGGCTGCAACTGTCCTGGCGTCCGGCAGCCGGTCTATGGTCTGTCAAGATGGACCCCTCACAGATTGACCAGATTCTTGCCAATTTATGCGTCAACGCCAGAGATGCCATAACTGATGTAGGTCGAGTATCAATTGAAACAGCAAACTGTAGTATCGATTCAGATTACTGTTCAAGTCATGTTGATGCTGTACCAGGAGAATATGTAAAACTCTCGGTAAGCGACAGCGGCTGCGGCATGGACAATGATACTTTAACTAAAATTTTTGAGCCATTTTTTACAACCAAG
>JBGSQR010000254.1:0-3662 GCA_041737975.1 Geobacterales bacterium
AAGGGTGTAGCTGACATATCAATGTGGAGTGAAGAAACAAAAGAAATGAATGCCTTGTTTGAAGAAGTTATGACTATCATGATTGGTGAAGATGAAGAATGATTTTTATAGTGTTTTAAATATATTTAAAGGTATATAACCATACACAATAATAGTGTGTAGGGGGAGGGTGATATGGTTCAAGGGAAATGGGCCGCTAAAATAGCAAAAACAAAGAAAGCAGAGCATGAGCAACCAGCTGTCGATTCAGAACACCTTATGGAGTTCATAGGAGCTGCGACAGCAGATACAGGCACCACTGGCAAGATTCTTGAGGATGAGGTAAGTTTGTTTGAAAAGACGGATAAACCGTCTTCTGTTGTTGCTCTGGCACAGAAAAAGAATAAAGTTGAGAAGAAGGACAAGAGACCACAAGGGAGACCATCGAGCGGTATTGAGACCATCAAGAAGCAGTTTGATTTTCCTGTTGTCCTGGCAAATAAGTTAGTAATTCTTGCCAACAAGAAATATACTGGCAATCAGACTAAAGCTCTATGGGCCGTTTTAGAAGGCAAGGACAGACTATAAAGACTCAGATCTGCTTTACATTACAAGGGTGTTTCAGGGATTATATTTAAAATAAAAAAAGAGTAAGCGATTAACCTGCGTTACACATTCGCCTGTGACACGAAAGGCATGTTGTAGCTAGTTTTACAGGGCAGGGCAGGGGAGACCATCCAATAACAGGTAAGAACGTCTTAGATCGCAAATATGGAAGCCGGTTTTTATAGACCGGCCTTTTTTACACTTTAATGATGAAAGCAGGAATTTAAGCAACTTGATAACAGTATTCCGGATCTGGATAAACACATAATGTGTGACCTGTTGCAGCGAAACATAGCAACAAGAAAACTTTTGTGTCGAAGTTGGAAATACAGGGGTTATGGGTGTTTAAAAGCTTAGGGTAATGTGGTCTGGTTTAAAAGAAATCTCAAAATATCTAAAAACAAATCTAAAGATAATCTATAGACACCTCTTGAGCCCTTTAATAGCAAGGGTTGGCGAGGCGTCTGAACGATCAAACAATCTCACATAAACGTGCATAAATCAAAATCAACGTGCATACTATCTCAGAAGTTCCCCCACAATATCTCACTTAAACGACCATAATATCTCAAGAAGCTATTTTTCAAAAAATTAACTCTTAAAGTCAAATAATACTAAAAATTTACCTGTTAAACGACCAAAGAGTCTCACCAGAAACGATATTTATAAAATACGATAAACGATCAAAATATCTCAACGCAAAAATAAAGAGATAAGTTGTAAGTATCTGTTTTAAATTAACATTATATTGACGCACTTGGATGTAGCAAATCATTTAAATTGGGGACCAGGTCTAACTAACTTGCAGTTAATTGCAATAAACGCTCAAAAAGTCGCAATAAATATTAAAGCGTAGGAATAAAACTTCTCTTTAAACAGCTAATAACAATGAATTATTTAGTTATACGCTCAAACAGTCTCAGCAGGGTTCTACGGTAAATACGAGTATTCTGTGAATCTAATCGCAATTACGATAAATAGAAAAACGCCCATAATATCTCACTATTATAGGCGTTAAATTTACTTGGTATATGGCCACCAAACAAGTGTTGGTGTGTATTTTCTACTTGTTAGAAATTGATTTTGTCTTCGCGATCTTCACTGCTGGACGTATGTATTCAACCATTACCATATCATCTTCACCGCGTTTTCTTGTCAAAATACCAGTTTTAGGTCCGAAAGTGCCATCTGCAATCAAGCTCTTCAAGGCTTTTTCCAATATCCTTTTCTTCGCAAACTTAAGCCTGCTGCTTGGCCATTCTTCTGTTTGGATACTGTCCGGATAATCTTCAGGTGTGACCAGGTTCGTGACTCTTGCCACTAAAAGCATATTAAACCGTTTACAACCATCCGAGTCCGGCATGTGTGAACTGAAAAAGCGGTTTATAGCCCCGGCTGTTTCTCTCTGCTTACAAAACTTTTTAATATCAAGACGGGAGTACATATGAAACTGAGTAATGAAGGTTTCTATATAAGCTCGATCCAGGATAACAACAAACTCGCCAGTGATACTGTCTACAGAGTAGTTAGATACAAGATGCCAACCTTCAACAAGATCTTTAAGGCGTTTCCGTTTACCTTTAGCTTTCAGTTCCTTCCCTTCGAAAGTGAAAGTACCTCCATGCATCGCCTGTATTGAATCAATAAATCTTTCGATGTACTGACCATTTTCAGACATGCCGGCTTCACGAAGAAAGCTTCTGATGGAACCCCTTACTACGTGCCAATCGGCTACACCTTTTTGTTTTTGGACGCCGGCAATGCCCAATAGTACGACATAGGCTTTTTCATCAGATATATATAGCTTTTTACCAGTGTAGAGCGTGTAGCCCCATGATCCAGTACCTATAATCAGATCCTCGACCGTTTCCCGCTTTCTTGTATCTTTGGATAAAAATTTGTCACTGTTTTCCTCGATAAAGAAAACAGATCGGCGGGCTAGGTCGTGAGGGTAGGGGGCGAATAGACTTTGTTGTTCTGGCGTAATATTGGCAATGATATAGGCAGATGTCTTACTGGCCATATCCTTCTCTGCCTGATAAGCCTTTTCGCCTTCGAGGAACTTAATTTTGCGTATTTCTGCGAATCTTTCAGCATCCGGAAGCTTTGAGAGTTTCTTTTGATCCACAACAGGTAGTGATTTTTGAAAGTCATTAAGTAAAGTATGTTCGTAACTTTCTTCAAGTGCGAACATGAGATCATGATCTTTTAAACCTTCAAAAGTCTTTTTCACTTCGACAGGAAGAGAGTTGTAATATTCTTGTATCGCAGGCCGAAGCAGATGAAAGACTTCAAGTGACAATGGTAATTCCGATTTAGGCATGATCACTCCTCGATGGATTACAGATTCATCAGAGTCTATACCACAGCAGAAAGCAAAATGTCCACCTGGAGGAATCACTGAGATATTATGGTCGTTTATCGTAAATTCAAGCGAATTATGCATTTTATCAGTCCTTAAAAGTTAATTTACGCTGCCTTTTTGGGTTGCCATGCCGATGCAAAAGCCTTCATGGCGTTTTCAACGTCTTCAGGGGCTATAATATCCATAGCCAGAGAACTCTTGTATTCAAGCATGGCCCACAGATCGGTGTCGATTGTTCCTTCCATCTGCGGAATTTTGACGATTACAAGCCGTGTCTGCCCATAACGATTAGCTCTGTCTTCAGCCTGGTTAAGAAGGGCTGGAGTCCAGGGCAACGAAACAAAGAATACATAGTTGGCTGCGGTGAGCGTAATGCCGACTCCAGCGGCCATTGTGGTGCCGATGAATACTCTGACGTTAGGATCGTCCTGAAATGCGTCCACGGCTTTCTGACGGCGTTTAGGGGTGTCTTCGCCAGTCATGGTGGTGCACTCAATCCCGCGTTTGTTTAATTCCTTTTCCAATTCCGCAACAGTGACTTTGTATTCGCAGAAGATAATAGCTTTGTCCTCACCATCTAGTTCGGTAAGCATGTCGAGGACAATCTCCATCTTCGCCTTTTCCAACAGCATTCTGGCTTTAGTGATTCGCTCAAGAGGGCGCATTAATTTGCTGTTAACGATGCTGTTATACTGCAACCTGTAACTGTCAC
>JBGSQR010000274.1:0-2289 GCA_041737975.1 Geobacterales bacterium
GGTTCCATCTCCTAATAATACAGCCTTGGCATCAGGATTAACACTTTGAACGGTATTTTTTATGAAGTTGACATGGTGTTTTTTGCAGTAACCCATTAAATCAACAGACATGTCATCTTCACTGTAATAACCCTCAAGAGACCCTGATGCCATGCCTGAATAGTACTGTTTATCGAGCGTTGAGACAAGCACAACTTGAAGTCTTGCTTTTACCGAAGATTTCATGTTCTTAATCACATATAAATGTGCATGCCCACCGCCAACAAGCACCAAAGTCTCCATTTGACCACCTACTTCTTCATGATTTCATCGCTCCATACAGATTTGATCCAATCAATATATTGAGATTTCATTTCTGGCAACCTTTTTGTTGCCAAGGTTTCGAGAGTTATACCGCCTTTTACCGATTCAATTTCAGCTAACTTCGTTCTGATTTCATCATCCGTTTTCAAAGGATCAAAGGCTGGCATATCACCCCAAACTTCTGCCTTCATTTTCTCGAGTTGCGCTTCTGGGGATTGGAGGAAGTCAATTGTGAGGAGCGCCGCTGCTGACTCAGGTGCATTATATGGAATCGCCAAATAATGAGAATTGCCAATGGACCCTGAATCAAACACATATGTTTTTACCGTATCAGGATATACGCCAGATGCCACAAGACCTGCAGTTTTACCTACCTCAAAGCCCATGGTTATCAATATTTCACCACTTTTAAAGAGTTCATCTTGTTGGGCTTGAGAAGCAGGAAAGCTTTCGCCGTTGTTCCACAAATAAGGAATCAATTCATCAAAGTATGAAATCACTGGTTCAGATACACTTTTAAATGATGCTTCAGACATTTCACTTAAGAATACATCTTTCTGTCCTGTTAATTCATAATAAGCATTTCTAACAAATGCAGTTCCAACAAAATCTTCTGGAACTTTTGGGAAAGTAAACTTGCCTGGGTTTTCCTTCGCCCAAATCATGAGTTCTCCATAGGACTTTGGTGGATTTGGCACTTTTGCTTCATCATAGGTCAACACCAATTGAGCTCTTCCCCATATGGCTTCAAATCCTTCAATTGCAATCCCTGAATCGTAAGTCAAATCACTCGCACTCTGATCATAAAATTCAGCTTGATTGGGCAATAGCCCTGTGAAAGGGCCATCTAAAAGCCCTCCAGTCTTTGCCGTAAGGAAGTTTTCAGCATTGATCCAAAGCAAATCTCCAGTGCCTACAGTAATATTTCCCTTTTTCTCATTGATGAGTTTTGTTAAATATTCAGGCGCATTCATTGGTACACGTTTAAGTTTTATATTATATTGATCTTTTAAATGACTGGAGACATATCCATCCATGTATTGATTGATACTCTCATTTCCACCCCACATGAAAATTGTAACGGTTTTCCCACTACCCTCTTTAATAACAGCGTCCCAGTTAGCATATGTGGAGACAGATTTATGTTCATCCGTTTTGTTGCAGGCTGTTAATCCCATCAGCAAAACCAAAGCGATTGCCACTAAAAAAAGTTTTTTCTTAATCATGTTTTTTTCTCCCATCTACTCTTTTTTTGACACGAATAATAATCCAGAGTGTCACAAATAAAAGTGCAATTCCAATAAGCATTTGATTAACTGTTCCACTGTACTTGATAATCTGGTTGCCGAGAAGAACATATGCAAAAGTTCCTGGCAACATGCCAATGCCAGTTGCTATAAAAAATCGACTTGCAGATAAGCTAGATAAACCAGCTGCATAACTCAAAAAGTCAAAGGACACGAATGGCAGCAGACGACCTATGAAAATGACTTTTGTCCCATGTTTCTGACTGATTTCATCTACTTTTTTAAGAAGAGATCCATCTTTCTCAAATCGTTTGACAAAATCAATACCAAGGATACGTGCCAGATAGAATGTTCCCGCTGCACCAATCATGGCACCTGTCCAAGAGATAACCACTCCCCAAAACATGCCAAAGATAACACCATTTGCTCCAGATATTAGAAAAGATGGAATAGGCGCAATAAACGCTTGTAATACCATCAAACCAATACTGATCAAAGGTGCCCATACGCCAAAGTCTTTGATGGCCAAAACCAAGTCTTCAACTTTCCCCTCATTAAGTATCTTTATCCAATGAGCACCCACTTCTGAATTTAAGATCAGAATAATGATGCTGATGAGCACTAAAAGCGCAATAGCATTAACCACCAATCGTCTATTTTCTCGTTTCAAATCTCCACCTACAATCTAAAGTCTTTCTGCATATCTTATGATGCGATAAAAGCGCAAACAACCTGTCAA
>JBGSQR010000317.1:0-8034 GCA_041737975.1 Geobacterales bacterium
CCAAACCTGTTCCACCCGCACCCTCCGGAACCGGTATCCGGTAGAACTTGTCAAAAATATTAAATAGATCCTTATCCGGAATTCCAGGCCCATGATCAAACACGTCAATAACCATCCACGACGACTCCTCATGTGCACGAATCTCAATTCTGGTACCATCAACGGCATACTTATGTGAATTATCGAGAATGTTCACCAGCACCTGAGTCATCAAAACCATGTCCATCGGTACCAGTGGCAGATTTTCCGGCATTAGCACATCAATCACCCTTTTGCCAATGCGTGGTTCCATTGCTGCGAGAGCACAACCGACCAGATCCTGGACATCGCCCGGTTCAAGATTCAATCGAATACCACCGGCTTCAATGCGTGTCATATCGAGCAGATTACCGACAAAACGGTTCAGACGGGCCGCCTCAAGCAAAGCAGTTTCCAGAAGCTCAGACCGAGCTTTTCCGGAAAGAGACAATCCGGTCTCCTTAAGGCTGGACAAAACACCTGTTATAGTAACCAGAGGAGTCCGCAGATCATGAGAAATCGAGTTCAGCAGCGCCCGTTCAAGATTTTGTCTGGCCTCCAGAATCTTCGCCTGCTCGGCCTGTCGTGAAAACTGAATCCGCTCCATAGCCATGGCAGCCTGTGAGACAAAGGCATCCAGCAATCGCCGATTTTCTTCGGAATAGTAGGCCTGTTCATTTTCCAGCTTGATCCCTGCCACGCCCAGCAAATTAGCACTCGTCTGCAGCGGAAAATAAATCAGATCTACGGACACAAGTTCATCAATACCACGCCCTGCCAGAGATCGATTGCAGAAGGCCTGCTCTGCAGCTGCCAACTCACTACCCCCCAGAAACAGGCCTTGGCTGGCAACCGACACTTTAACACGCTCACCTTGTGGCAGCAGAATTGCCACCTGCGCATTGAGCGCTTCCTCCACATTCCTGATAACCGCCTTCAAGACCTCATCAATATCAGTCGAAGCCGCCAGATCACGACTTAGATAATAAAGACTCGCGGTCTGCACCTCGCGAACCCTCATCAGTTCGGTCCGTTCCCGAGAGCGTGCAACAAGCGTACTGATTACGATTCCCACTATGAATAAACCCAAAAAAGTCAAAAGATACTGGGAGTCTGAAACTGCAAAAGTCATCCTGGGAGGCACAAAAAAGAAATTGAACGCCAGTACTCCCAGGAAAACCGTAAGGATAGCCGGTTTCTGTCCAAGCCGGAGCGATGCCACCACCACTGCAAGCAGATAAAACATGACCATGTTGGCAGGCGCCAGCAAGGGCCGTAAAAACTCGCAAAGTAAAGTAGCAGCCATCACCAGAAGCAAACTGGAAGTATATTCAAGCAAGTTTGACATTTTACCGGGAAAGGTCATTGATTTATCCATATAATTTATATACACCATATTTCAGCAATTTATCTCAGACCCTATCCGGCCTTATATCTGTACGCAAGGTCTTGATGTGTAACAGTTGGCGTACCGTAGCTGTCGACAAAATTTCCCACCTGTTGTGTGTCAGGTTAAAGACCGGCACCTGACCCTGCTCATACGGCGGAGGCGCAATCGCAGTAATACCCTCGCCACTTTGAATAATACCACTTTCCCCGAACAACTCACCCGCATACACGCCGCTTTCCATATTATACTGATAGAGTTTCATATCAGCTCTCCATTGGACTGTTTCTATGATTTTACTCTATCAGTGGTCAGATAAAACAGGTGTCAAAATGGGACCGTAATACATCAAGAAAGTATCAAGAAAGACAGCCAGGATTCATTTGCGGTTTAACTCTCCGGCTGAAACTGATAAAGTCAGACGTTAAAATTCCGTCAACATAATTTATCACAAAGTAATAAAAACCCGATCCATGGAGTATTATCGTGACAAACCGCTATTTCAAAGTTAAGCAGCGCGACATCGTTTACATAAAGTTCATCCTGGAAGCCTACGAGGGGATGAACATCATGAGTACCGTTGACAACACAGCCGGCATCATCCGCATTGTGATCATGGATGGCTTTGAAAATGATATGGATACGCTTCTGGCCGAGCTTGGTCAACAGGTGGAAATGGAAGCTGTGGAGTGGACTGATGCGGTTTGAAGCAAAGCTTTATGCCTTTATCTTCTGCCTTATTGCTTCTTTGCTGACAGTGCCTCAGGCCGATGCCACCGTCCTGCCCGGCATCGACGTACTCTCCAGCCGCAATTTTGACATCCTGCAAGGCAAACGGGTCGGACTGATTACCAACCACACCGGCCGTTCCGCAAACGGTACCAGCACCATCGACATTATCAAAGCTGCTCCGAACGTCCGGCTTGTGGCTCTGTTCAGCCCTGAGCATGGTATTCGCGGTACTGACGATGAAAAAGTGGCCTCCGGTATGGATGCACAAACCGGCCTGAAAATTCACAGTCTGTACGGCAAAACCTGCCGCCCGACTCCTGAAATGCTGAACGGTATAGATGTTCTGGTTTTCGATATCCAGGACATCGGCACCCGTTTTTACACCTATATCGGTACGCTCTCCCTGGCCATGCGGGCCGCCAAAACCGCCGGAGTTCAGTTTGTTGTGCTGGACCGTCCCAACCCGATCAACGGAGTTGCAATACAAGGCGCCATCCCTGACTTTGTTCTGCCGGAACGAAAAAACAGTTGTGGCGCCATTACCAGCATCCATCCGATCCCGACCCGCCACGGCATGACCATTGCTGAACTGGCACAGCTGTTTAATACTAAGTTCGGCATCAACTGCGACCTGACCGTCATCCCCATGCAGGGGTGGCAGCGGGAGATGTATTTCAGCGACACCGGCCTGACCTGGATCAATCCCTCCCCCAACATGAAAAGCGAGACCGCCGCCCTGCTCTACCCTGGTCTGGGTACACTGGAAACCACGAATCTTTCCGTAGCCCGCGGCACCCGGCAGCCATTTCAAATGTACGGTGCCCCCTGGGTCAATGCCAGGGCGTTGGTGAGCAATCTGGCCAAACGCCAGATTCCCGGTATTAGTTTCTCTCCGGCAGAATTCATACCCACCGCAAAAGGTTTTTCCCACCTGGGCAAAACCTGCTACGGAGTAAGTGTCACCATAACCGACCGCAAACAGCTGGACCCGGTCCTGGCCGGTCTGCACCTGACACAGGCCTTTTACGAAGTTCATCCCGACCGCTTCAAGTCATATGAGGGTTATGTTACTGAGACTGGCGACAGGTATGCCTGGACTTTGCTGACCGGCAAGCGGATGACGCCGGCGATGGTAGCCGGGAGATGGAATGATGATCTGGTGAGGTTCAGGAAAGTGCGGGAAAATTATCTGTTGTACTGATAAGACGGACTAACCTAAGCATATTGCAAAGTACAAGCATATTGAGCTGATTAACAAATGCAGCGATTTTATAAAATCAACAATAAGCTTTTTCAAGAATGTAATTCAAAACATATGTCATTAAAATCATTAATCCCCTGAAAGATACTGACCATCTTTTATCTTTAAATAAGAAGCCTAAAAAAAACGCTACACCAACTGAAATAGTACTTACAATAGCAAATATAATGTAATTTTTACTGGAAACATAATTGCATCCATGTATTGACCCTTTACCAATCAATTGATAATAATCTTGAGGGCATGACATATAATTATAAATATCCAGTGCAAAAATCAAAAAAATAGCCCCGGTTGCTATCATTAACAAAATATCAATGCACTTAACAAATTTCATCAGCTTATTGGTATTCAACGTAAAGCTCCATATCTTTCCCATATTCGAGAAACATTGAGATAAATTCGCCAATGCAGGATGTCATGTCAATGCATCCCGCTGACCCTGCCTGCCAACCGCCATGAATAGAAAAACCCTTCCGACCAAATGTATTTGTCCCTTCTTTGGGGTGTAACCACACTCGATGAGCACCCCATGCCATTACACCGCCTGGCCACCCGCCACGCTTAATCCCAAGTACACCAGTCATTCCAACTACAGCATCTTTTAATGCAATTTTCTGATACTCCATTTGCTTCACAAGCCAGTTTCCTTCCGGCAAAGGACCATAATCATGTAATTGCTGGCATTTTTTCCCTTGATAATCAGGCCTTCCAGAAACAGCGGGCCAGCAAGCCTTATTGCTCCCAACACAATCAATCCAACGTAGGCGTTTACCGTCAAATTGTAACGATTGTTTAACTAAAAAAGTCCTTTTCTTTACAAGAAATGCTTTACCATTTTTTACTAGATGAATTATTGCATCCAACACCTGATGATCGTTCATCTGACTAAAATTGAATTGTATATCAGAAGTATGACTTAAAAAAGATCTGAGATTCATCATACTTATATAATCGCCAAGGCAACCTTGAATGATATTATCAGCGAATAAGGACTGTTCTACAAATAAATAGGGTGGCAATTTCGACCATTCATATAAATAGAAATCACCAAAATCGGAATCTATCCTAACTGAATCAAAAAACATATGTCACCTCACATAACAGACGGGCTAAGATGTTAATCAAGATAATTTCAAAATCTTGAACATGACTCCAAATCATTTTCGGAATACTACATTAGCATCAATATTGTAAAGTTTTTTAATGTTAGTTCTAAAAGAAGTAACATTTTTCGACAGAAGCAGCAACTTTAAGATTGTTACTCGACTCGCTTACCAATACTAAAAACAATGAAAAACCGGCTAACATTAAGACAATAGACAATAATATCCGGCACTTGTTGCCTTTTAACTGAAACAACCTACAAACATACATTGATACTGTTGACTAGTAAAATAATGACGCCGTAAATTGTTGCCGGAAGATGGATTGACGATCTGAAGATGTTCAAAAAAGTGCCGAAGAAGTATCTGTTGTTTTGAGGAATTTTAAGTCAAAGTCATTCTCACGCACCAAAAGTAGGCGTTATTAAGCGACGAGAAGCAAATGCCTGTCTTAGTAGCTCTAGTTCGCCGTAGTCCCTTCTCCATAAGGGAGAAGGTGGCCGAAGGGGGCAGTAGTGCCATATATAACACCATTTTCCCTCCAACCACCTCTTACCCTTGATTATCATGAGCCAGAAACAATTTCTTGCAAATCCACGATAAAATATTTGATTTACAAGAAAATACTTTATATGGAGCCCCTGCTTACTGATCAGAACAGGCAGAACCACTTGACAACATTGAATTTGTGGGTGTATCTACATGAAGTCTTTTTTATGCAGTATCCGGGGTGATTGATGGGATACGGGAGCGCAGGTTTATAGAGTCGTTTGATCAGTGTTAATGCTGATTGGGCGGCTTTTTTTTGTTGGCTGGATGTACAGCTAGAGATTGCCAGTCAAATCAGTATGGTTTCAGGTGACGCTATTTTAAAATCCGCCAGAAAAATATTGCTGGAGAATATTTCATGAATTATGAAGACGGAATCTTGCTTAAGGAGATGAAAACGTACGGTCACATGAAGCCGGGGCAGAAGGGAACACAGCGACTGGTTTCAAGGTTTGGAGCCGCGCTGGTCTGTGTCCGGTACCGATATGATGAGCGGACAGGGGACAACCTGACTACGGCTGAGATCATCGTTGACAGACGGTCCAGGTCGGCACCCCGCTACCGGGACGCGGACATGGTTGCAGTTGCCGTACCGTACACCGAAAAGGCGCTACGCGATAAGCTTAAAGCCGCAGGGGGGCGTTGGAATCCAGAAGAACGTGTCTGGCAGGTCTGTTTTGGTGCAATTCGTGGAGACACGGCATTGGTGGAACGAATACTTAGGAAGTAGGCGGCAAGGCGGATTATTGCGAGAAAAAACCGAATCGGTAGATAAACAGAGAAAAGTCACCTATATCGATTACTTGCCTTTTCACATAGAAGAACCAAAAGTCACGTATATGGGTGATTTGAAGGTCACTTATATACGACACTGTTTACCTATATAGGTCACAAGTCACCTATATACGGATACCTATGATGTACGAGTTGGGTCAATAATAATGCACTACAATTGAGGACTTCATGAAACTTCATGACAGCATTTCAGACTTCAACGAAAAAGTTCAATCCTTAGTCGGGAAAAGAATAAGCGCCGTTGAATATCTTGAAATAATTTATGACGAGTTGAATCCGCTACAAATGTTTAATACAAGGTTTAAAAATGTTCATTCAATCGATTTCTCAATCATATTGCATACAGAGTGCAGTCATAAGTATGAAATCACTTGGGATGGGAGTTTTTTTCAATACGGAATTGGACTTGCCATGGACAATAATGAGTTTCATACAAGATCCCAAAAATGGGATGTTTCAAATACAAGTATCTGGCAGGATGCCCTTCATATTGAGATAGAAGACATTGATGTTACTTGGGAAAAGCTAGTTGAAACTGACCAAAACTCAAATAAAACTTCTGAATATTTATACCCACAAGACATGAAAATTACATTCAATAATTCCCCCAAAATAATCTTGATTAGTGCGGCTGGTTTCCTGAATGAAACAGATGAGACAGTGTGGGGTATGCTAGATAATCTAACCGTAACTGATGATTTGGATCTTGCGATAAAAATAAATATGGCAAGGCAATAAACAGACCCAACCAGGCAGAAGCAGCGGCCTAAAACCGCCGCTGTTCTCCCAAACCGTTGTTCGAAAAAAGAAAACAAGGAAAAGAAATGACTGGCAGACTTGTAACAGTTGCTCAGTATAGAGACTTACCGGAAGCATGGCTTGCCAAGTCCAAACTTGAAGCGGCTGGAATAACCTGCTTCCTCGACAATGAGTATATTATCGGCGCAAATTGGCTCTATTCAGATGCGCTGGGGGGAGTGAAACTAAACGTAGCAAATGAAAATGCAGAAGAAGCAAAAGCAATAATAGAGGAGTACCATGGACCTTTAGAGCAAGAGGAAGCGGAAGGATTACTGACGGAGTCTGCTTGTCCGGCCTGTGGGTCAACAGAAATAGAAACAAAGAATTATACGAGGAAGTTTGCTGCGCTCACCCTTCTCATTTCATTGCCGCTGTTCATATTCTTAAAGAGATATCACTGCAAGAGTTGCGGTCATCGATGGAAGTAACAACACAACCACTCGGCGACAGCTGGTCGGCGCGGAGGACCGCGCCGCCGCTGCGCCTCGACACCGTTGGCGGGAAAATGAAATGACTTTTTTGAATCGTCTGAAATACGCGTTTGCTATGAACGTGCTTTTTCTGGGAGTTGGCGTAGTCGCCGCAATAATATTTAGCCTGGATATCGGAGAGGTACTTTTTTCTGAAAAGGTATTTTATCCTCTGCTAGCAGCAAGTTTTTTAGTTGCACCATTGCTTGAAAAACATTTGAGGTTCAAATAAACATTCAAAACAAAAACAGGTAGAGTTACGAATGCTGCGGCACCAGCTTTATCTCCAGCTTGCAGTTGACAGCGGCAGCGTACTTACGGAGCATCTCAAGAGACGGAGAATGGCGGTGAGACCCGAGTGATGCTTCTACTCTCGCCAATGAGGGCTGAGAAACACCCATTTTAGCTGCCACTTGTTCTTGGGTCATCCCTGCCTTCCGTCGTGCAGTAAGTAGGACATCCAGGGCGGTAAATTCGTCATCCAAGGATTCCCAAGCTTTCTTGAAATTTGGATCTTGAAGTTCCTTCTCCAATTTTTTTTTGGGAGCATATGAAACTGGTTTATAGTTCATTATCAATTACCTCCTTCTGCCTTGTGAGCGCTATATCGAGTTCCCGTTTTGGTGTTTTATCTGTCTTTTTTATGAAGCTGTTGAGAATTATGATCTTTCGCCCGACCATCGTGCAGAAAAATACTCTTCCTATTCCTTCTTCTGCCTTGGCGAAGCCAGCATTTTTCTGGCGGAGCGGTTGCGGTGGAAGATCAAAGCTTACGACTATCATTTCTAACTGGAATGGCCGTACCCTGATTGAGCATGCCATATCTGTGGCCAAATCCCTGGGGGCAACAGTACTAGGCATCAGCATCATTGCGGAACAGACCGAGTTGAAAGAGTGGTATCGCAATTTCGGATT
>JBGSQR010000332.1:0-1569 GCA_041737975.1 Geobacterales bacterium
ATTTACCGACTGTCCTCCGAGACCGGAAGAGCAATAGGTGTCTTTTCTGATATCTTCATTCCGGAGGTCAATATCAAATTCATCAGCTTCAGGAAGTACAACAACTGTTGCTGCTGATGTATGTATACGCCCCTGAGTTTCTGTCTGGGGAACCCTCTGAACGCGATGAACACCCGATTCGTACTTCATTATGCCATAAACTCCGTCACCGGTGATGCTGAGCACAATTTCCTTGTAGCCGCCTGCTGTACCTTCTGAGATATTTGTAACATCAACCTTCCATCCTTTTGTCTCAAAGAATTTACTGTACATTCTGAAAAGGTCGCCTGCAAAAATACTCGCTTCGTCGCCTCCGGTACCAGCCCTTATCTCCATTACAGCATTCTTGTCATCCTCTGGATCGGCAGGTATAATGAGGAATTTAATCTCCTCCTCCATATCGGGAAGACCGGCAGTAAGCTCATCAAATTCCGCCTTTGCCATGTCGCGCATTTCTTCGTCGCTCTCTGTGGCTATTAACTCTTTGGTACCTTCAATGTCACTCAATACCTTTTTATAGGCTTGGTATTTTTGAACAACTTTGTCTAAGTCTTTGTATTCTTTGCTCAATTTAGAAAAACGCTTTTGGTCGGCTACAGCTTCTGGCTGTACAATTTGCTGCGCGACTTCCTCAAAACGCTCTTTTATGGCTTCTAACTGTTCTAACATCTGCTGGTTTTATGTGATTTGTCAAACAAATGACTTGGTAGTTTCTAAAATGCAAAGTTACGATTTTAAAGTCATAAAATAGAGGGTAGAACCCATACATGATTTTGGGATATCCCTTTCAACAAAAATCAACAGAGAGGGGCAGCCTGCTCATAATATAATCGTACACCAAAACCCATTTTTGGTGTACGCGCTACTATTGTTTCGCAAAACACTTGGCTGGAAGCCTTTGGGCAGTCTCACCGCACGAGCAACCCCCGTCGGCCTAAATGTGTGATTACAAAAAGACATTCTTGTTCCAAAACAGTACTATGGTCTTCACAACCAATAAATTACAAAAAATAAAATTCCATTTTTTGATTAATAATTCATAAAAAAGATTAAACTTTATATTGATAAATTTATATAGTTGAACTGGATAAGTTTAAAAGGTGAGTACAATTGTCTTCTCAAAAAATAAATAAACATCAATATGGAAACATTAATACAAAGAAATGTAAAGCTTTTGATAGCCTTATTTGCGATGTTGTTGTTCAATACCATTCATGCTCAAACTACGTTTGTGGGGTTCAAATCTACTGGTTGGAAATACCGTGAGGCTTTTCAAGATGCCGTAACCATTGGCAATGGTTCATGGAAAACTACCGCCTATAACGATGCTGCATGGGCCACAGGCCAAGCGACATTGGCCTATGACGACGGTGCACCCACCCATGCCATCAATACCTGGCTATGGCCCTATAGTATGGCAAGGACAGGAAATAATTCTTCAAAAACGCATTATTTCAGGAAATCGTTTAATGTGACTAACCCCAATCAATATAGCGGTTATCGCATCAAAACTTGGTGTGATGATGGATT
>JBGSQR010000381.1:0-4552 GCA_041737975.1 Geobacterales bacterium
CTGTTGAACGGCAATTACCGTAATGCACCGGCGGAGCAACAAAAAGAGGAATCAGTTGAGCCGCTTTTTTAGCAACCTCATAGGCTTCAATAGTATCTGTGGAAAGTGGAAGGTGATAACCATGCTCTTCTACGGATCCAAAAGGAATCAGCACTGTCTGAGTACGACCAAGCCCGGCCTCGAACTCCGGCATGGTCATTTCTTCAATTATCACAATACCCCCAGCAGTTTGTGCATCTGTGGTATGACTCTGACGTCTGGCAGAATTGAAGATGCTGATGCCTGCAATGACAACAGATGAGCGGCAGTAATGCCAACAGATCCATCAAGCAGAGTTAATGGCTGAATAAAAAGAGGTACTTTGCTATCAACAGAAGTAATTATGTTGCAAGCCTGACTTATTTCATCACAACTTGTCTGCTGACCAACAACAAGCTTGACCGATACTTTGGTCATAACAGCCTCTTGCAGAAATCGCCTGTGCAACTCCCAAAGCGGCTGGCTGCATGCTGCAACCGAAGGTAGCTTCATATCCATGCTTATATAATCCAGGTGCTGGACAATCTGGTTCAGTTCATCAGGCATGCTACCGTTAGTTTCCAGATGCACAGGCAGAATTTTTCTCAACTCCGGCAGCCATTCAGCCAAGATATTAAAGGACAACAGCGGTTCACCACCGGTAATACTAATCGAGTGATGAACACCAGGTATGGCAGAGCACCAGGATTTTAGTAGATTAAGCAGTTGTTCCAATGAAAATTGCTGTGAAATATCATGGTAGATATTCGAACCGGGCTTGCTCTCCAGATGACAGATAGCGCCCTTGCGATAGTCCGTATCACAATAGGCACAATCCAGATTGCAATCAGTTAAACGGATAAAGATCTGCCTGCGACCGGCCAGCATACCCTCACCTTGAATGGATGAAAAAATTTCACAGATTGAAAGCAAGCTACTCATAGTAACAAGCGGAAGCGTTATCAGATTCCCAGACGGTAACAGATTCTACTGAGATATTGTCGCTATTGAGATGTTCAGAAAGTCTTTTATACAGAAAACGGGAGATGTTTTCCGATGATGGCGACAGACCGGCAAAAGCAGGATTTTCATTAATATACTTATGGTCCAGTTCATTGATAACAATTCCGGCTTCTTTTTTCAGGATTTTAAAATCAATCCCCAATCCGGCTTTATCCAGTTCGCGGGCAATTACTGCAACATCAACCTTCCAATTATGTCCATGAAGATTTTCGCAATCCCCCTGATAGTTAATCAAATTATGGGCAGCGGCAAAACTTGTACGAATGGTCAGTTTGTACATAATAACTCCTGATACTTCAAGATATGGAAATAATTCAATTGAAATATACTACACAAAAACAAGGGCAACCACAAGGGCTGCCCTGATAAACTATTTTCTGTATTATAAAAATAACTAGAGTTGTGAGGCAGCCAAAGCCTGCTCAATATCAGCGACAATGTCATCAATATTTTCCAGCCCGATGGAAAGCCTGATAAAGTCCGGTGAAACGCCGGAAGCAAGTTGCTCCTGTTCCGAAAGCTGTTGATGGGTTGTGGAAGCCGGATGGATTACAAGCGACTTGGCGTCGCCAATATTGGCAAGATGAGACAGGAGTTTGACATTATCAATAAACTTTTTACCGGCCTCAATTCCACCTTTGATACCAAATCCGATAATGGCCCCCTCGCCTTTTGGCAGATATTTCGTGGCACGCTCATGGTCTTTATGACCGGAAAGACCAGGGTAGTTGACCCAGGATACCAATGGCTGCTTTTCCAACCAGGCGGCAACACTACGAGCATTTTCCACATGGCGAGCCATGCGGACATGCAGCGTTTCCAACCCTTGGATAAACTGGAAGGCATTGAATGGTGAAAGACAGGCACCAGTATCGCGCAGCAGGGTCAAACGCATTTTAAGGATATAGGAAAGCCCACCAAGCGCGTCCCAATAATTCAATCCATGATAGGATGGATCCGGGCCGTTAATTTCAGGGAACTTACCATTATTCCAGGGGAATTTACCGCCATCCACAACTGCGCCGCCGATACTGGTTCCATGTCCGCCGATAAACTTGGTCAACGAATAAACAACTATATCTGCACCATGATCAAGCGGCTTGAAGAGGTAAGGAGTCGTGACGGTATTGTCTACAACAAGAGGAATTCCGGCTTCACGGGCAATCTTGCCGATAGCTTCAAAATCATCCACGTTGTTCTTGGGATTTCCGACAGATTCCGTATAAACCAGACGTGTATTCTCATCAATGGCACTACGAACATTTTCAGCATTGGATGTATCAACAAATTTCACTTTAATGTCCAGCTTGGGCAATGTGTAATGAAAGAGGTTATACGTCCCGCCGTAAAGATAATTTGTGGAAACAATATTCTGGCCGGCCTGGGCAATATTGAGAACCGCATAGGTAATGGCAGCCTGGCCTGAGGCAACCGCCAGCGCGCCAACACCGCCGTCAAGAGCTGCCAGTCTTTGCTCAAGAACATCGGTTGTGGGATTCATCAAACGAGTATAAATATTGCCGAACTCCTTCAGCCCAAACAGATTGGCGGCATGTTCTGAACTTTTGAATACGTAAGAAGACGTCTGGTAAATCGGAACTGCCCTGGAGAGGGTTGCTGAATCCGGGGATTGTCCTGCATGTAGTAGAAGTGTTTCTATTGAGTGTTGTTTTGATTCCATTATTCCTCCAGTTACTTTGTATTGAAAGTAAAACTAACTTTCACCACAAATCAAGTCAAGTATTTTTAAATCAATAAGATCTTTTTGGTAAACTTTATTCAAATAGTTATGGAAGTGCCGGGGGACTGTTTTGGGGCAATTGAAGGTGAATTAAAAGACGAAACAAGCAGATAAAAAAACAGGACTACAAAACAGATCAACAAGAGAAAAACCGGCATTATTTTAATCCCTGCATCACGTCGGTCAGATGAAAGTATAAAACCTAATACTGTAACAATAACACCATAACCACCAATTGCTGCCGCCCAAAAGATACCTTTACCATACAGCCCCTGCCCTGCAGTAACTGATAGAGACATAACAGAAGCCAACTCTCCATGAAAAAAACTTACCAGTATAATCAAAACCAGGGACGCCAGCAGAAAACGCAATCCATTTCTAACAAGACGTTTACGCATAAATAGCAATACCGATTAATTGCACCAGGACACGTCTCCTATACCCAGTCTTAATACTTCAGGATCATCATTTACAAGGCTGATGACAGAACTGACATGGGTTGAAAGCAGACCGCCATTCACTATCATATCAAGTTTATTGCCAAACAGGTCTTCTATCAGATCCGGATTACCTATAGGCTCTTCACCAGACAGGTTCGCACTGGTTGTTATAATGGGATGTCCAAGCATCTGCACTATATCAAGACAGATTCTGTTGTCAGGCATGCGAATTCCAACTGTTTTCTGACGTGTCAGCAACAGGTCCGGTACATCGCGGGTAGCGTCAAGGACAAAGGTATAAGGGCCGGGAAGATATCTTTTCAGGATTTTAAAGGCCGTATTGCTGACACGGGAATATTTGGCAACTTCAGAAAGATTCGGACAGATGAATGAAAACGGTTTTTTCTTTTCACGCTGCTTCATCTGATAAATTCGTTCAAGCCCCTTTTTGTTAAAAATTGAGCAACCAATTCCATAAGTTGTATCTGTCGGATATGCAATGATGCCTCCATCCTGCAGACATTTAACAACACGAGTAATGTACCGGACTTGCGGATGTTCCGGGTGAATTTCCAGCAGCATGCAAATTAACCTTTCAAATAAAATATGTTTTTAATGTTGTTTATGAAAGTGTGTATTGTTTTAACTATGCAACGATGTAATATATACATTAATTTTCATTTTGCAGCATCAAATTCGTATAAGTTCACAAATTTTAAACGGAGTGGTTTATGCCAAGAAAGAAAAAAATTGCCATAATTGCAGCATCTATTATTTTAGCACTCCTTTTGTTTATATCATTAATCCTTCCTTTTATTGTCCGCAGTAAGGCTGTTGAAGCAATACAGAAGGAAACCGGAAGAAACGTTACCATAGAGTCAATTTCAATCAACCCGCTGACCCTTAAAGCAGCTGTCAATAAACTTGTGATTGAAGATATCGGTGGCGGACCTTTCATAAATATTGAACGGGTCTCGGTATCATTTAGCCTGGCATCCATATTCAAGCGGGCAATAATATTATCGGCGGTTGAAATAAACTCCCCTTCATTCAGCTTTACAAGAACTGCCCCGAATATGTACAACTTTACTGATATTCTGGAAAAGCAAAAAGCCTCATCCAAACCTAAAACTGAAGGAACCTCACACTTTTCAATCAACAACATCAGTATTTCAAACGGCTATGTAGACTTTTTTGATCAGGCAATAGAAAAAGGCAGAAAACACACCGTACGAAAACTGGATGTAAAAATTCCTTTTATCAGCAATATCCCCTACCTGGTTGAAAAATATACGGATCCTAAACTTTCTGCAGAGATAAATGGGGCTGT
>JBGSQR010000424.1:0-9166 GCA_041737975.1 Geobacterales bacterium
AAAACAATCCAAAGGAACGACAGGTATTTGTTCCACATGAACCGCTACCCGCATTGCATGAAATTGATGAACTGTTGGTGACAGAAGCCATGAGACGAGCTGAAGGGAACCAGTCCATTGCTTCGCGGCTGATCGGCATATCACAGCCGGCACTCAGCAAGCGACTGAAGAAAAGTTTCGAACCTCACTAGCGTGCCTGAGTTATAGCGGTTTACCTTCCCGTAAACCGCTATAACCCAGCCCCCCCCATAACTTACAACAATCCATGCAAACAGCTGTTATTATTAGCAAACTCCCTCCATACCCGCACCAACCCACTCCAGGTTATACCCCCCCTGCACACGCCCTCATTACTAAATACATTCTAATACGTCGCTATTACGGCAACTTGAAGCTATTAGCTGGTCTTGGCAATCCTATTGCAAAGATCTCTGTAGAGAATAGCAATAAAGTCAAAGTCGGCTAGAGGAGCAATACAGGGCAGTTAAATATCAAATGGAATGAGGGGGAAGAATCATGAAACAACACAACAAGCTTTTGATGGGATTTGTTCTTGGCGTAGTTGCTGGACTAATCGGATATTATTACATTCCGGTTAAAGAGTTTGCATTTATGAAAGGTGTTATCGATGTATTTACTCTTACAGGTTCTATTTTCCTGCGGCTGATTTTCATGGTTGTTGTTCCACTGATTGTATCGGCTCTGATTATCGGTGTCTTTGAGCTTTCCAAAGGGAAAGGTCTTGGAAAAGTTGCCGGCAAAACGCTCGGCTTTACAATGGTATTCAGCTCAATAGCCGTTATTCTTGCCATCGGCCTGACCAAACTTCTGCAACCTGGTGCCGGACTTGTATTCGACAAGGTTGCCATGGCTTCCAGTCAATCTGTCCTTTCAATTCAGAAAAATGTTGCCGCTGTACAAGGCAAAGCCTGGTACTCCTACATTGTAGACCTGCTCCCACAAAACCCTATTGATGCAGCTGCCAGAGCTTTCCAAGGCGAGATTATTTCACTGATGGTTTTTTCTCTGATTTTTGGCTATGCCTTGAGCTTGACCGCTAAAGAAGGTGAAGACAATGTCTTTATCAAGATGCTGGAAACAATTTTCGACGCATCGCTTAAAGTTATTGATTTCGCTCTGATGCTGGCACCTTACGCAGTATTCTGTATCGTATTCAAAACCTGCTACACACTGGGAGCAGGCTTCCTGCAGAATGTGGCCTACTATGCAGGCGTCGTTGTACTGGGTTTACTGATTCAATTCTTTGTTGTTTACGGTATTGCACTGAGCACCTTCGGCAAAAAATCTCCGCTCAAATTCATAACCCAGTGTCAGGAAGTTTTCCTGTATGCATTTTCAACCGCCTCATCGAATGCAACCTTGCCTGTCGCCCTTGAAACAGCAGAAAGAACCTTGAAACTGCCACCCAAGATTTCCAGATTTGTTCTGACAATCGGTGCATCCGCCAACCAGAATGGTACGGCACTTTTCGAAGGTGTAACAGTTCTTTTCCTTGCACAGGTCTACGGCATCGACTTATCGATCGGGCAACAGATAATAGTTGTCCTGATGTCAATCCTGGCTGGCGTTGGCACAGCAGGCGTCCCTGGTGGATCATTACCTCTGATCGTAATCCTGCTGACCCAGGTCGGAATCCCTGCAGAAGGTATCGGCCTGATTCTTGGTGTTGACCGCTTCCTCGACATGTGCAGAACAACACTGAACGTAGCCGGTGACCTGGTTATTGCTCAATGTGTCAGTGCAAGTGAACCGGAGTATATAGAGATGCAGGCTACCGAAGTTTCGACAGAGGCGGCATAATAGATAGACAGCTTGACCAAAAGAAAGGGTAGATAAATTATCTGCCCTTTCTTTTGGCTACTCCATGAAATTTAAGCAACAATAAACGTATCTGATTTGAACTTGCATCCATTCAGAATATATCTTTCAAATAATTGCAGCAGTCAGTTTCTTAACCTTGAATAAAACAGGCCGACATGAGAAGCTTTTTACATACAAGTAAATAGATAAAGGAGGCTTTTGTGGCAACTAAATCAACACACCCAGTAGAATCATCTATCCCCGTTTCAGAAGATAATTTTGCCTGGCTAAAGAAGGAAATGCATCCGTACTTTTTCGTAGCCATGAGCGACGAACCTGAGGCCATGGGCATCCTGAAGCGCGAGCTTGGTGTACTGAAATATAATCATCGCCTAATCCTGGCAGACCGGGAGAAAACCCTGATCATGGCCATGGCCAACATGCCCGGCACCCTGTATGAATCCATCAGCCGTTTCCGTGAACGTGAAATTTCCTACGCCATGATCGCCCACTCCGACTCGCCTTTGCCAGACATGCAGCAGACCCTGGAAATCCAGAGATTTGAATTTGACCGCAAATCCAATCAGGAAATCCTGAAAGGCAAAGAAGTTGTTATTCCCGAAGAAATCCGCAACCCCATCCAGGCTGAAGCTAAACAACAATTCACAGAATTCAGTCAAAAGGAATTTGACAAGCTACTGAGAATCATCTGGCTTAATAATGAAAACTACATCCGCATTTCTCCTCCAATAAGAGTTGCCCGTCTGCTGAATCTTTTCCAGAAAGCCAACCAGGGCGGCGGACTTCACCTGGATGTAGAACAAATGGAAGAGACCGGAGAATCAAGAATCACCTTCGCTGTGGGCAACCCACCACAGAAGGACTTCCTGCTGCAGGTCATGGAAGTATTCAAGCGCCTGGGACTTGGTGTCAACCGGGCCTACTGCCTGAATATCTCAAACGGCATTCACCCCTACTTTCTGGGTACATTTAACGTAAAGGTACAGGGCTCCGTCCTGGCCAAAGGCTCCGATCTGTTCCGTCGTCTGCAGGTCGAGCTCTACAACACCCAAATCCTTAATGTCAGCTCCTATACCTACAACGAATTTGTTACCAACGATATCATCAGCGGTGAAGACGCATCCCTGATCAACGCTTTTATTTCATTCTGTCACTCCAATCTGGCCCATAATCAACCTGACCGTTTTGACCTGGAAGAGGTAACCAGCGCCTTCTGCTCCCAGCCGGAAATTTCACTGCAGATGATCAAGCTGTTCCGCAGCCGCTTCGATCCATCACTCAAGGATCGGGATGTGGCCTACCAAACCACCCTTGAGGAAACCCGTCGCATCGTTGATGGATACAACACCGGTCACCGCTATCTGGACGACATTCGCCGGGCCATTTTCCGCTGCTGTCTGACTTTTATCAGCAATACACTTAAAACCAACTTCTTCGTCCTGATCAAACAGGCCCTTTCCTTCAGGATTGATCCGGCCTATCTGAGCGAACTGGGCCCAGACTTTACCAGTGATCTGCCGCAAGGGACGCCGTTCAGGGTCACCTTCTTCTTCAGTCGCTTCGGTTTTGGCTACCATATCGGATTCTCGGATATCGCCCGTGGCGGATGGCGCACCGTCATTACCCGTTCACCCGATGACTTTGTCACAAACTCCAACACCCTCTTTAGGGAGAACTTTGTTCTGGCCTTTACCCAGCATCTGAAAAACAAGGATATTTACGAAGGTGGCTCCAAGATGGTCATGCTGCTCAATGCAGCCAATCTGAAAGCCAAAGATCGCGACCAGGAAACCTGGAGACTCTACAAACTGCAGTACGGAGTCACCAACGCCTTCCTGGACATCTTTATCACCGAGAACGGCACCGCTAAAAATCCAAATGTGGTTGACTACTATGGTGAGGACGAGCCGATTGAACTAGGCCCTGACGAGAACATGCACGACAACATGATTGAAGCCATTGCACGCCAGTCCCAAAAGCGTGGCTACATACTTGGCAACGGCATCATGTCCAGCAAGCGGGTCGGCATTAACCACAAGGAATATGGAGTTACCTCTTTAGGTGTTGTCACCTTTGCCGAAATCACCATGGCGGACCTGGGTATCAACATCCGTAAAGACCCGTTCTCGGTCAAGCTGACCGGCGGCCCCAACGGCGACGTGGCAGGAAATGCCATCCGGCTGTTACTGGAACGATGCCCCAAGGTACAGATCAGGCTGATCCTGGATGGAACAGCAGCATTATGTGACATGGCTGGTGCAGACCACAAGGAGCTGACCAGAATCGTGCTGGACAAAGACCTGGACGCCTTTGATCCGAACAAGCTTAACCCTGGCGGGGTCATGCTCTTCCGTTCCGGCAGCCGAACTGAAGGACTCAAAGAGCTTTACAGAAAAGTTACAAAAACAGACAAAGGGCTGCAGGAAGAATGGATTTCCATCGATGAATTTTCCAGGGAATTCGGAGCACTTCCTTTCTCCGTAGAGGCAGACCTGTTCATCCCTGGCGGCGGACGTCCTGAAACCATCGACATTCTCAACTGGGAGAAATTCCTGAATGCAGACGGCAATCCATCATCAAAGGTAATCGTAGAAGGAGCCAACTCCTTTATTACCCCTGATGCCCGCATTCAGCTGCAGAAAAAAGGTGTCATCATCATGCGGGATGCCTCGGCCAACAAGTGCGGAGTTATCTCATCATCCTACGAGATTATAGCTAACCTGCTTCTGACCGATGAAGAGTTCCTGGCCAACAAGGACCAGTATGTTGCGGATGTTCTGCAGATCCTGGAAAAAAGGGCGGCCGACGAGGCCAGCCTGATTATCAAGCGCCACAAGGAACAACCAAACCTGCTCTACACAGAAATCTCCAACTCCATCAGCACCGAGATCAACAGTCACTATGCCAGACTGTTCAAGTTCTTCCAGAAGCGGCCGGAGATCTGCCTGCAGCCTCTGTTCAAGAAAGCGATCATGAGCCACCTGCCCCGGTTCCTGAGTGAGAACGCCAAGTACAGCAAGCGGATTGCCAAACTTCCGCAGAAATACCTGTTTGCCATACTGGCTGCGGAAATCGGTTCAGCAATGGTTTACATGGGCGACCAGGAAGCGGATTTTGAAGTTTATATCAAGGCATTTCTGGGGCAGCATTTTTAAATTATTCCCTCCCAGAGAGGAGCGGTCTGTGTACGGCTGTTCCTCTCTGTCTTTTTGAAATGTACTTTTACAAAATAAGATACTTCTATAAATTCAGGAGTTACCATGACAAAGCCATTTAGACTCGAACATGATTTTCTTGGTGAACGTGAAATATCTAACGATTTCTATTACGGTGTCCAGACACTGAGGGCTCTGGAAAATTTTCCCATTACCGGTATCCCGATTTCTTGCGCACCAGAACTGATCTGGGGGTTGGCTCAGGTAAAAAAGGCGGCAGCCATAACCAATATGGAACTGGGAGTGCTGCCCTCAAACATCTGTAAGGCCATAACAGCCGCCTGTGATGAGATCATTGCCGGTAAATTACATGACCAGTTTCCAGTGGATGTGATTCAGGGCGGCGCTGGCACTTCTACTAATATGAATGCCAATGAAGTTATTGCCAACCGGGCCCTGGAGCTGCTTGGCCATGAAAAAGGCGAATACCAGCATTGCCATCCGAACAACCATGTTAACTGTTCGCAATCCACCAATGACGCCTACCCGACCGCTTTCCGGATTGCTCTGCACCAGAAGATGTTCAGCCTGATTGACTGTCTGGCCTATCTGCAGAAATCTTTTGCCGCCAAGAGCGTAGAGTTTTCCGATGTGCTAAAGATGGGGCGAACCCAACTGCAGGATGCCGTACCCATGAGCCTGGGGCAGGAGTTTGCTGCCTACGCCACCACCATCGGTGAGGACATTGAACGGGTGCGCGAGGCACAGAAGCTGATTCTGGAGATTAATATGGGGGCCACAGCAATCGGTACCGGTATCAACGCCCCGCCAGACTATACACGCATTGTCACTGATCACCTGCGCACCCTGACCGGCATTCCGGTTGTAACTTCCGCCAATCTGATCGAAGCGACCTGGGACACCGGTGCTTACGTGCAGATCTCAGCAGTACTAAAAAGGGTGGCGGTCAAGGTCTGCAAGATCTGCAATGACCTGCGCCTGCTCTCCTCCGGACCTCGCTGCGGCTTGAATGAGATCAACCTGCCGCCGCTGCAGCCTGGCTCTTCGATTATGCCGGGCAAGGTAAATCCGGTTATTCCCGAGGTCGTCAACCAGATCGCCTATTTTGTAATCGGTGCCGACCTGACAGTCACTCTGGCAGCCGAGAATGGCCAACTGGAACTGAATGTTATGGAACCGGTCATTGCCAACAGCCTGTTCAGATCCATATCCATGCTCTGCAACGGCTTCAAGGTGCTGGCAGATAAATGTGTAGACGGTATTACGGCGAACAAAGAGCATTGCCGTCAAATGGTTCTCAACAGCATCGGAATTGTTACAGCACTAAATCCGATTATCGGTTATGAAAATTCAGCAGCAGTAGCCAGAGAAGCACTGGCAACAAACAGATCTATTTATGACATTGTTTTGGAAAAGAAACTAATTGATAAGGTGCTGCTTGATGAGGTCCTTTCCACGGAAAACCTTCTACATCCACGCTTCATAAAAGAGAAATAGCCGTTTGCGGCTGTAGAACAGTCATCATTCTGCAGCCGCAAAACAATTTTCTGCGACCCAACCCCAAAATCCTTTAAACCAACTCCAGCTATGGCACTAGCCTGAACTTAAATCAATTTGATTGAACATTCGCAACTATCCATGATATAAAACAAAACTCTTTCTGCACCTTCCCTTTCAAGATAGTTTTCGTGACACAGGAGTTTTTATGCAGCTACTCCGGCCATTGAAAAAGAAACTGTTTACACCTGTCACCATCATGCTGATCCCACACTCCAGCGGAGGTTCACTTAACCTTAAAATGCCATTTGCCATGCTCGGCATGCTCGCAATTTTCGGATTCGTCGGCCTTATCTATACACTGTCTCTAACTTACCACGCTGTCGACTATTTCGTCATGAAGCACAAATATACCACCCTGATTAACCAGTTTAAGTCAATGCATTCCACCATCAGCTCTTTGAAAGAATCTGAACATGAATTCAAGCGCCTTTTTTCACTAGGCTCAAAAAAACAGGTACTTGAAGCAGCAAAATCCGGTAACAATGATGGATCAATTGATGTAGAGGAATTGAAACGACAGATCAGCGAATCAATGGCATCCGTGTCAGAGATCAGAGGCTATCTGGCCCGGGAACAGAATATCTATCGTTCTACTCCTAAGGGATGGCCGGTTGACGGAACAATCACATCTGTTTTTGGCAACCGTAAACATCCCCAAAGCGGTCAGGAACAGTTCCATAGCGGCATCGATATATCCGTTCCTACCGGCACTTCTGTCAAGGCAACTGCTGATGGAATCATCAGCTTTGCAGGTTGGAGCGGCGGCAACGGTAACGTTGTAGTCATTGAACACGGTAATGGTTTCAGCACAGTATACGCCCACAACAGTGCCCTGCTGGTTTCAGCAGGCAAAACTGTCAAACAGGGGGTTCAGATAGCTTCCAGTGGCAGTACAGGCAACTCCACCGGCCCACATGTACACTATGAAGTCTGGAAAAACGGCCAGCAGGTTAATCCGACGACATTTTCAGGTGAACGCATCAATTCCAAACCAAAATCAGCAGCACCAGGCTAATCCATATTTTTTTTAATATCTCATTGAAAATCAGGAGCTAAACTGAATGTTCTTCCATAAACAGCAAAAACTTGAAGTTGTTATCGGACGTGAATCAGTAATTCGTGGCGAAATTAACAGCAAAGGTACTGTTAAAATAGATGGCTCGCTGGAAGGCGGCATCAGCGCCGACTGCGTAATTATCGGTGAACATGGAAGTATAGCCGGTGATGCGGTAGTCCGGGTGATGGTGGTTGGCGGGAGAATTGTGGGCAATATCCGTGCGGAAGAGGGCGTGGACATACAGAGCAGTGGTGATGTGTGTGGTGATATTTTTGCCGCCCGTCTGACCATTGCAGACGGCGCTAAATTTGACGGCAGATCCACCATGCAGAGGGCCAAGGAGCTCTCTTATAATGGGGCAGAGACTGCAATAGAAAACAACTAACTATTACGTAACTCTCTTAGTTTTGCACCAATATCCGCTTCACGCATCATTGATTCGCCAATCAGGAAGGCAGCGGCACCATCTCCTGCAAGGCGTTCAATGTCCGCACGATTGTTGATACCGCTCTCGGCCACCAGTAAACGTTCTGGCGGCAGCATGCGGGCCAGACGGCCTGTTGTTTCAAGATCGGTTACAAAGGTCCGCAGGTTTCTGTTATTGACCCCTACAAGCGTACAGTCGGTCTGCAATGCAACTTCCATTTCCCATTCGTCATGTACTTCCAACAGCACATCCAACCCCAACTCCTGAGACAATGCATGGAAGTCCCTCAACTGAGACAATTCAAGGCAGGCAGCAATCAGCAAGATTGCGTCAGCACCGGCTTTTCTGGCTTCATAGATCTGGTAGGAATCAACAATAAAATCTTTTCTCAACAACGGTATAGCGACCGCTTCACGAATATCGGTCAAATAGGAAAGACTACCCATAAAGAAATGTTCTTCAGTCAAAATGGAGAGACAGGCAGCGCCATTCTGCTCGTAAATACCGGCTATGGCAAGAGGGTCAAAATCTGCCCTGATAATTCCTTTGCTTGGCGACCCTTTTTTGACTTCAGCTATAATGGCTGTTTCACCAGCAGAGAATATATTGCGCAGTTTTGCTTCAAAACCGAGCGTATCCGGCAGATCGCGCAGATAGCTGCGGATGTCCCTAAGCGGTCTGATTGACTTGCTCTCCTTGAGCTCTTCCATCTTTTTTGCAATTATTTTCTTCAGAATATCGGGTGTATTACTCAATGCTATTACCTCATCAACTATTTGTCATTTCAGCCAGTTTTTTCATTTGATCCAGGGCTCGTCCTGAATCAATCGCTTCTGCTGCCATGGCTATGCCTTCACCTGGAGTAGTTACCCTGTCTGCCGCCATCAATGCATAAGCGCTATTCAGCAATACAATATCACGACGAGGACCTTTTTCGCCTTCAAGTACGGAACTAACAATAATAGCATTTGCAGTTGCGTCGCCACCCTTCAGGTCACTCATGGTGCAACTCTGAAAACCATATTGTTCAGGTTTTATACTGCTAATTTCAACGCCACCAGTGGTAACTTCTGCTATCAGCGTTTCGCCGGTTAAAGTAATTTC
>JBGSQR010000621.1:0-6909 GCA_041737975.1 Geobacterales bacterium
TAAACTCCGTCAACCTTTGTTCCCTTAAGAATTACCTGGGCATTAATTTCCATAGCACGCAGGCTGGCGGCTGTGTCGGTTGTAAAGTATGGGTTGCCGGTTCCTGCGCCAAAGATGACAACACGTCCTTTTTCAAGATGACGCATGGCACGGCGTCTGATATAAGGTTCTGCAACTTCCTGCATGTCGATGGCCGATTGAACGCGAGTTTCAACACCAGCCTTTTCCAGTGCATCCTGCATAGCCAGAGAGTTGATCATCGTGGCCAGCATCCCCATGTAGTCGGCGCTGGCACGGTCCATACCCTTGGATGATGCGGCCAGGCCGCGAAAAATATTGCCGCCGCCAATTACGAGTGACAACTGGACACCCTGGTCAACAACTTCCCTGATTTCTCTGGCAATGGTTGTGATCGTGTTTGGATCGATGCCGTAGCCCTGCTCGCCTGCCAGGGATTCGCCTGACAATTTTAGAAGTACTCTGGTGAATGACTGTCTGCTCACGTTGCGACTCCTTTCTGGTTCAGTATGCTATATCAGTTTGTGTTGGGAATTATAACTAGCAAAATTTGTCATTCAATAGTTTAAAAAAAAAGCCGGCCATTAAGGCCGGCTTGATGTCTTATTTGAGGCCGGCCGCAGCCGCGACCTCGGCGGCAAAGTCGGATTCTTTCTTTTCCAGTCCTTCGCCGAGTACAAATCTCTCGAAGTTCTTGATGGTTACTGTGCCACCATTTGCTGCACCAACTTCCTTGAGTACCTGAGGAATGGTTTTGTCGGTGTCTTTAACGTAAACCTGCTCATTGAGGCAGATTTCCGAGAAAAATTTGTTGATCTGGCCATCGAGAATTTTTTCGATGATTGCATCAGGTTTGCCCGATTCTTTGGCTTTAACGCGGTAGATGGCTTTTTCACGCTCGATAACATCGACAGGGACCTGATCACGTGTTACATAGCGTGGAGCTGCAGCTGCTGAATGCATTGCAAGGTCTTTAGCCAGTGTCTGAAAAGCGGCAAGATTGTCTGCAGTAGTTACAGGTGTCTCAAGTTCCACCATTACGCCGATTTTGCCGCCACCATGAATATAAGAGCCGATGCAGCCGTTAGCGACAACATCAAATTTTACAAAGCGACGGATCTGAATGTTTTCGCCGATAACGGAGATTGACTCATTCAGGTAGGTCTGTACAGTTTTTGCCGCATCAGCAAAGTATGGCTGCTCAAGCATTGTTGCGCAGTCTGCAGGAGAGGTGGCCATTATGTGTTTGCCGATATTTGCTACAAAAGTCTGGAAGATTTCGTTTTTTGCAACAAAGTCGGTTTCGCTGTTGATTTCAAGAAGTACGCCTGTTTTAAGGTCATCAGAAATTAAAGAGGCAACGATACCCTCGGTGGCTGCTCTTCCTGATTTCTTTGCAGCTGCGGCAAGACCTTTGGTGCGGAGGAAGTCTACCGATTTTTCAAAGTCACCATCATTCTGCTCAAGCGCTTTTTTGCAGTCAAGCATGCCGGCGCCGGTTGATTTTCTCAATTCATTGATTTGTGCAGCTGTTATAGCCATTTATAAGCTCCTTCCTTGCCAGGCAGGGAAATTATTGAAATTTTTGTAAAAAATTAAATACTTACTGCAGTTGAATAATATTAACTGAATAATTGTTATTCAGCAGCTTCTTCCGCAACTACTTCTTCTACAGCTTCAACAGCACCTTCACTGTCTTCCTGTAATGCAGCTTTACGTGACTGATTGCCTTCAATTACTGCGTCAGCAATTTTTGAGGAAAGAAGACGGATCGCGCGGATCGCATCATCATTACCTGGGATAACGTAGTCAATCGGCTCAGGATCGCAGTTAGTATCAACAACAGCTACAACAGGGATGCCGAGTTTGTTGGCTTCCTGAATAGCAATTTCTTCATTTTTAGGGTCGATTACAAACATAACACCTGGAAGCTTGTGCATGCCCTTGATGCCGCCCAGAATCTTCTGGAGTTTGACACGGTCTTTTTCCAGCAGAAGTCTTTCTTTTTTTGGGTAAGCGTCGATGGTGCCGTCTTCAAACATGGTGTCGATTTTTTTGAGGCGATCGATACTCTGCTTAACAGTAGCGAAGTTGGTCAGCATGCCGCCGAGCCAACGCTGATTCACGTAATACTGACCACAGCGTACAGCTTCTTCAGCTACTGAATCCTGAGCCTGTTTTTTTGTGCCGACGAACAGAACAGTGCTGCCGCTCTGCGCTGCATCTTTTACAAAGCTGTATGCGGATTTGAAATAACGGACGGTTTTCTGAAGGTCGATGATGTAAATGCCGTTACGGGCGCCGAAAATGTAAGGTTTCATCTTCGGATTCCAACGCTTAGTCTGGTGTCCGAAGTGAACGCCAGCTTCCAACAGTTCTTTCATGCTGATACTTGACATATTTTTCTCCTTTGGTTTGTCCTCCGCCCCATTGAATCCCTGCAAGTCACAAGGGACACCGCCGGCTTAATTCAGGGCGTGCGAATTTAGAAACGTTAGTTTGTAACATAATTATATGTTGTAAGGCAAGTAAAAATATGGGTTTGTTATGTGCGGGGCGGGTCTTCAAGCTGTTTGTTTATACCGGTTAAACCTTCAAGGGCGCTACATGGGATAGAAATGTGCGGTGCGCTAATTTCTGACTCCCGTGGATTGATGCGGATTACGGAAGCATACTCGTATCTCCAGCCGATATTTTCTGATTTAATACGGATTGTCGGAATGGCGGTTCCTGCACCCATCTCAATTACGGCAATTCTTTTACCTGCATTTTTATCGAGAAAAGTATCCAGTCTTTTTTCCTGCTCTCTTGTACGACTGGATAGCCATGACCAGTCTCCAAACATGAGAATGTTTGGGCGACTGACACCATTGCAGTATGGACAGGTCGGGATATTCAATGCCCTCATTTTAGTCTGATCAACTGAAACTTCTTCGTTGTTTACCCAGATCATGTGGGTGCAGGGTTTAAGACATTGCAAATAATGAATTGAACCGTGCACCTCCAGTATTTTATTTTCATCAAACCCGGCTTTCTGAAACTGTCCGTCAACATTGGAGGTGACAACAAAATAGTCGGAACTGTAGTGTTTGATCCATTTCTGGATGATATGGAAACCTTCATGAGGGATTGTATTGCGGTAAAGATTGGTACGGTGTCCGTAAAAACCCCAGCCAAATGCCGGGTCTTCCTGGAAATGTTCCGGGTTTGCAGCTTCTACGAATGTTAGTCCGAGACGGGCATAGGCGGGATAAGCCTTCCAGAATCCTGTGTCGCCGCGAAAATCAGGCAGGCCGGAATCAACACCCATCCCGGCTCCTGCGGTTATGATGAAGACTTCAGCCTGTCTGATAATTTCTGCAGGTTCTTTAAACACGTACTGGTTAACTCAGCTTATGCACAAATAAACCGCTGCGCAATTTAGGTTCAAACCAGGTTGATTTTGGAGGCATGATCTGGTCCTGGTCGGCTAATTCGATCAGTTCGATTATTGATGTGGGGTGCATGGAAAAGGCCACCGCATACTCTCCGGAGTCAACAAGTTTAACCAGTTCATCGTTGCCACGTATTCCACCAACAAAATGGATACGCTTGTCCGTTCGTGGATCATGTACACCAAGATACGGACTGAGTAGTTTATCCTGCAGTATGGATACATCAAGTCGAGCAACTGTGTCTGTTTCGTCCACAATGTCTGCTTTAGCATTTAGCTGATACCACTGGCCGTCCAGGTACATACCAAACTGGTGGCGTGTTGCAGGGAAAACATGTTCAGTGGAGAGGCATAAATCAAATACTGACTTGATCTTGTTAATGAATTCTGAAGTAGAGTGACCATTCAGATCTTTAACCGCCCGGTTATATGGCATGATATTAAGTTGATTTTCCGGGAAAATTACGGTCAGGAAAAAATTATATTCCTCCTGGCCGGTATGGTTGGCATTTTGGTTGCGACGCAGTTCACGTACGCGACCAGCCGCTGCACTACGATGATGTCCGTCAGCCACATATAGTCTGGGGATGTTTTGGAAAAGCGTGGTCAGTCGCTCTATCTGGGCAGGTTGATTGATGACCCAGACCGTATGTGAAACGCTGTCCACTGCAGTGAAGTCGTATTCCGGAGTGCCGCTTGAAACAGAGGCAATTATTTTTTCTACTTCCGAACAGCTGCGTGACAGATAAAAAACAGGCTCATCATTAGCGTCCAGGTAGTCAATGTGTTTGACCCGATCATCTTCCTTGTCCGGTCTGGTATGTTCGTGCTTCTTGATAACACCGGCCTGATAGTCGTCCACGCTGGCACAAACAACCAGGCCAGTCTGGGTGATATCGCCCATCTTCTGACGATAAACGTAGTAACAATCTGTATCTTCTTTAAAAAGATCACCATTTTTGATGAATGTATCCAGATTCAGTCTGCCTTGTACATAAACCTCTTCATCATGAACATCAACACTATCCGGCAAATCTATTTCAGGTCTTGAAACATGGAGAAAACTGGATGGGTTGCCTGCAGCCATTGATTTGGCTTCTTCGACATTCATTACGTCATACGGTAGTGCTGCAACCTTGTCTGCCAGTTCTGTTTTTGGGCGGAAAGCCCGGAATGGTTTAATAATGGCCATTTTATCCTCGTTGATTAAATATTCTATTGAAAATATCTACGTGCGCCGATAAAGCGTTTCTCAAAATAACTTTCATCAATGTTTGTTACCTTAATATCTTCTCCACGTCGTGGCGCATGAACAAATCTTCCTTCACCTACATAGATGCCAACATGGTTAATTTTGCTTTCTGATGAACCAAAAAACACAAGATCCCCATCTTGAATATTCTTCTTTGAAACCGATTCTCCTGCTTTGTATTGATCTCTTGAGGTGCGTGGAATACTAACTCCACAAAGATTATAAACAGCGCGAACAAAACCGCTGCAATCCATACCGTCAATAACATTATCTCCGCCCCAGCGGTAAGGGATGCCGACAAAACGCTCGGCGGTTCTTGCGGCAATAGAGCCCATATCACGGTCGTTGCGTGTCGGTTTTGAAACATTTTTATTTGCTGGTTGAGTAGTTTTAGTGATTTCTATTTGCTTGATTTCTTTGGTTTTGTGTATCTCAGTCGGTTTTGGCTTTTCCCAGGCTGGGTCTTTTGGTTTTGAAAAAACTACTTCGTTGGGCGGTGCTATATAATAGCTGTCGATTATTCCGCCTGATACAAGTTTTGCTGCTGCAGAACGTGCTTTATCCTTGGTGGCAAAGTCTCCGAAACGAACAGCGTAGATACCGTTATCTTTTCTGAAATAGAATGCTTCAATGCCTTTTAACTGAAGCTTATTGGTAAAACGTTCGGCATTGTTAACGTTGGAAAAAGCACCCATCTGAATCGCATATCCAAGTCGTTTTATTCCGGGGGCAGGAGCAGCTGTCGCAAAAGTAGCGGTGAGTATAATAGTGAAGAGTATATGAAGAATGATTGGCTTTATTTTGGTAAGCATTGTCTGTTTATGGTCTGTCGTTGATTCATAAGTGTTTTATAGTATCCATATTTGGAGTGTTGGAGTAAAGAACTTTTTGTCTTGAATATTGTTAGAGTTTTAATCAGATTTCTATGAATTAAGTAATAAATAAATGTTTACGAAAAAAATATTTTGGAGCATATTATTAGTTAGAAATATCAAGTGGATATGGTTAATATTAATTGGGGTTGGATCATGGCTTTGAATAGCATAACATCAGCTGATAATTCATCAGCACCAACAACGAGTGTTTCTGTAAGAACCGCTACAACTTCTATTGCTGTTGACTCAACTACCGGCAGTGTTAAAGCAGAACCGATTAAAACCTCAAAAGTAGAACCTGTTGATATTGTCACCCTTCAAAATAGAAATCAAAATACAAAACAGGAATCAAAAACTGAAAAAAATTACAAAGTTGAAAGCAAAAAGAGTGATCTTACCAGGTCAATTAGTGACGTTCTTTTCGACTACAACTCAAAAGGCGATTTGCGTATCAAGTTTATGGATAGTGGAAATAAGCTTATTTATCAAACCCCACCTGTTTTGTTTGCCAGAATAACTGACTTGATGTCTCAGACTCAATCATCTGTTGATACAAAGGCCTAGTTATTCAATATCTCCAACCTTTCTTCTGACTCCCATTAGATAAGCTACAATAAATTCTTCCAGAGCTCCATCAAGAACAGAATCAGGGTTGCCTGATTCTACTCCTGTTCGCAGATCCTTAACCATTTTATAAGGATGTAGAACGTATGACCTGATTTGACTGCCCCAGCCGATTTCCTTCTTTTCGCAGGCTATCTCTGACGCCTTTGCCGTGCGTTCCTCAAGTTCCTTTTCAAAAAGTTTGGCGCGCAATACTTTCATGGCGGTGGCTTTGTTCAGGTGCTGGCTACGCTCGCTTTGGCATGCAACAACAATATTGGTTGCAATGTGCGTAATACGTACTGCCGAATCTGTTGTGTTGACGTGTTGTCCGCCAGCACCGCCTGAGCGATAGGTATCGATTCTCAGGTCTGAGTCGGAGATCTTGATATTGATGTCTTCTTCCTCGATCTCTGGAAAGGCATAAACAGATGCGAAAGATGTATGACGGCGGGCATTGCTGTCAAATGGAGAAATACGAACCAGACGATGGATACCTGCTTCGGCTTTCAGGTGACCGTAGGCATATTCGCCACTGACACTGAATGTGGCAGATTTGATGCCGGCTTCATCTCCAGCCTGGTAGTCGGTTATGGTAGTTTTCCAGCCTTTCTTTTCGCAATAACGCAGGTACATTCTCAGGATCATTTCAGCCCAGTCCTGTGACTCCGTTCCACCAGCTCCTGGGTTGATAGAGATAAAGCAGGAGTTGCGATCATGAGTACCGG
>JBGSQR010000622.1:0-15297 GCA_041737975.1 Geobacterales bacterium
GATACATGGCGAAATCAAGTAGTAACACTGCCAGTTGAAAGCCGGATGGTATTTTTGGCAGCCCCTCAGTCAGTATTGATTTGAGGGGCTTTTCTATTGTAAAAAACCCTGTTTTCAATTTCGCCAAAACCTGCTATCAAATTAGATATGAAAACTTCCATAATTGAAATTATTAAAACTGATATTACCACCATAGCTGTGGATGCAATTGTTAACGCCGCCAGAAACTCTCTGCTGGGTGGAGGCGGCGTGGATGGCGCCATTCATTGGGCCGCAGGTCCGGAACTGCTGGCTGAATGTCGCACCCTCAACGGTTGCGATACGGGTGATGCAAAAATTACCAAGGCCTATCGGCTGCCGGCAAAACATATCATTCACACTGTTGGTCCGGTCTGGCAGGATGGAACCCGTGGCGAGGCGGAACAGCTGCGGTCCTGCTATATCAATACCTTCCGTCTGGCCCGCCAGTACAATCTGAAAAGTATCGCCCTGCCGGCTATCAGCTGCGGCGCCTATGGTTTTCCTTTGTTGAAGGCAACCCGCATTGCCATGTCTGTGGCCCGTGATCAGGCCGCCACCGGTGATCTGGACCGTATTGTGTTTGTTCCTTACAATGATGTAGCGTTGAAGGTGTATCAAGAGGTGGCGCTGGAGATGGGTTTGTAGTTATTTTAAAGAGATGGTAATCAGGATATACTGGCTGCCATTTCATTGATAGCTGGTTTGAGTTCCCTGGATAATTCAATCAGTTGTTTCATTGTTAAACCCAGGTGCTGCTGTGCCTGCGGATCAAAAACCTCCCCCATGCACGAACCGCCAGTAAAGTCTGCAATATAGGCAAAAGCATTTGCCAGGTGTACAACAGCTACCAGATTCACATCACAATCCTTGGGAGTGCTTGCAAATTCATGGTGCCAACGGCAGGTCTGCTTTACTACGGTCGGCAGATTCCATTTGGTAGCAATTTCGCCTCCTACCTCATTATGGTTGCAGCCCAGAGTCTGCTTTTCGTCACTGTGGGTGCCGAATGTCCACCAGTTTGACTCAGGCATCATCTCATCCAGGAAGTTACCGATCACCAGTTGCCCCACATCATGCAGCAGTCCTGCTGTAAAGGCCATATCCGCAGAATCCAGTTTAACTTCCTTGGCCAACGCCTCTGCAATACAGGCTGTAGCAATACAGTGAGACCAGAATTTCTGGCCGCTTATCCCATAACCTGGTAATCTCTTGGGGATGGCTCGCTTGAGTGATGAACCGATGGCTACTTCATAGACCCGCTGCATGCCAATGCGGGCAACGGCTTCCCGTATGCTGATAATCGGTGTGCAGCCACTATAATAAACGCTGTTGGCAGATCTGATCAGGTTTGCAGTAATGGCAGGATCAATTCGTACCGCCTGCTCAATATCCGTTGCCGATGATCGTTCGTCCCTCAGCAGTTCGGAAAGCAGGGTTACTACTTCAGGAAGGGTTGGAAGGGCCTCTATGCCTTCAAGGATTACATATGCCGGAAACATAGCTGCTCCTTTTGACTTTTTGGCTATACAATTAATTAACTGGGAGTATAAGTATTAAAATTGAAACTAAAAATATGTGAATAAATAGTGAAATGTTAGTAGCAAGTATTTAACAAATTCTAGGGAGATTGCAAATGGTAAATATTATTGTAAGGCTGGGCTGTTTGATCATCATGCTCTGTTCGGTTGTTTCATGTGTGGTTGTGCCACATCGCCCGGTGGAGTCGCCGCGACAGGTTGATTTGTTGGGTCAGTGTGTCCAGGATAATAATAGAAACCGTGACGATGTGTGGCAACTTTTTCAGCGGGCCAATTCGGAAGGCAGGATATCCCCTGAAGAATCCAGACAGTTTCAGGATATGGAGGGGCGTCTTAATGACTTCTCGAATCGTCTTTCTGCAAACGGACTGACCCTGTACGAATGTCAGCGTATCAGCCGAGAAATCACCAATGAGCGGGCCAATGTTCAACGTATGGCAGCAAGTCCGGTTTACAATACTCAGCTTGTGCGCTGCATTCAGGACAACCGCAGAGATCATGAAGAGGTCTGGCAGCTCTTTAAGCGGGCCAACTCTGCAGGTCGGATTTCCCCTGCCGAAGCCCGCCAGTTTAAGGCTATGGAAGGTCGACTGAATGCTATCAAAAACAGCTTGTCCAGAGACGGTCTAAGTGTTTCTGAATGTCAGCGTATCAACGGTGAGATAGCCGCAGAACGTGCCAATGTGCAGCGCATGACGCACCGACCCGGTCCTGATCCGCAGCTCATGCAGTGCATCAAGGATAATCGTAGAGACCATGAGGAAGTCTGGCAGCTCTTTAAACGGGCCAACGCGGCAGGCCGGATTTCTCCCGGCGAAGCCCGTCAGTTTCAGGCCATGGAAGGTCGTCTGAATGCTATCAAGAACGGTCTGTCCAGAGATGGTCTAAGCGTGTCCGAATGCCGCCGTATCAACGGTGAGATTGCCGCAGAACGGGCCAATGTACAGCGCATGATGCACCGTTCGCCTGGCCCTGATCCGCATTTGATGCATTGCCTCAAGGACAACCGCAGGGACCATGAAGAGGTCTGGCAGCTGTTTAAACGCGCTAAAGCAGCTGGCCGCATTTCTCCTGGCGAAGGCCGTCAGTTTCAGGCCATGGAAGGGCGTCTTAACGACATTAAACAGATTCTGTCCAAAGACGGTCTTGCCATTCCGGAATGTCAGCGCATAAACCGCGAGATAGCCAAAGAACGCGCCAATGTTCAGCGCATGACGGAAAGGTCCCACTAAGTATTTTTGTGGTCAAGGTGGGTTTATTTTGCTTGTAATTATCATCAGAGGACTATCACAAAAAAAGGAGGATGTTATGATCTATAGCAACAAGTTTTTTTCAGGTCTGTTAGCTGTGGTGTTAATGTCTGGTTTCAGCATATCGAATGATGTCTGCGCGGCTCCTTTTGAAGTTACCGGTCCAGTGCACGGAACGACCAAAGTGACAATCCCTGGGATAATTTACAATCTTAGACTGGACAATTACGGTAAAATTTCCGGCAGCGGATCGGCAGTAACAGTATCACACGCGGATTCAGGGTTGTTCTGTGCAAAGGTTGCCTCTGTAAGCGTTTTACTTGCTGGTTTCGATCAAAACTTCACTTACCCGAATCCTTATACAAAGAACGTTAACCTATGCAGTTTTAATCCAAATGATGCCGCATTTAACTTTGAAGTTTCAGGTGTCAGTTCTACCGGGTTTTCTTCAGTATTACAGGAAAAATGCCGGATGGCAGATACAAATACCCTTGTGTTAAGACCCTTCCCGTTTTTTAAAGACTACCTTCAGGTTGCCCTTAGATACAATAATGGTGATATTTACATTGAAAAACACCCTGCACCCTCTATTTCTCTGACTTGCGACCCATGCCCTCCCAAAAGCATTATTTTACAGAGTCCAATCAAGATGTATGAAAATAAACCGGTCAGCATACCGTTGTCATCGATTGTTACTGGCGGCATGTTACCATATAAGGTTATTTTCAGCGGCCTGCCTGCCGGATTGTATTACCAGGATGGAGTTTTGTCTGGAAAACCACTGAAAAGGGGTAATTATAAAGGGCTTGTTCAGGTTAATGACAATTGTAAAAGTGGTGATAAGGGTGCATGGAAAAATATTGATTTTTATGTGTATGATTCCACGCCGCCAAAGATAATGTCAGCTTTTGCCACACCTGCCTTCATTGACTGGAGAGGTGGATACGTTCAGCTGGAAACGAGAGTTATTGATAATAACGGTGTTGGATTTGTTGAAGCCGTTATCAAAGGACCCGGCAGCGACAAAAAAAACATCACTTTGTCTCGCTCTGTCGGAAGTGCCTGGGATGGACTTTGGAAAGGTCAATTTATAGCTTCTCCAAATATGACATCGCAGGATATCAGCTATTCTGTCAGTTTCAAGTCCAGCGATACCGATGGCAACCAGGCGGTTGAGGATAACACAACTTCAGCTGTATTTTCTGTAACCAGGGACAAAACCCTGCCGAAGATAGGTTTGTTTGCAGCAACGCCAGGAACGTTACCATCCGAAGGTGGCGCTGTCACTGTGTCAGTAACCGCCTCTGACAATGTGGGAGTTCAATCGGTTACAATGTATCTCACTAAACCGGATGGCAGTCGTTCCGCACTGAGACTTGCCCAGGTAGCAGGTGTCACCCAGAACGGCGAATGGAAGACAACATGGCAAATGCCGGGCAATACTGGAAGCAAACAACAGAATTACCGGATTCAGGTGGCGGTTTATGATCTGGCCGGCAACATGGTTACAAGTCAGGATGCAACAGTTTTTGTGCAGCCCAGGGTGGCGATGCAAATGCCTGTCATGCCAAGACAGCCATCCATGCCTGCCGTTCCTATGAAAAAAAGGTGAACAAGGTGGTGTTAAGAGAGCCGGAAGTGTCATGAGATAATGCTTGGTAAGAACAGTAATAATTATTGCCACTCTTCAGTTTTAAATGAAAATGCTTCATCCTGTCTCATCCAGATCGCTTCTGTCGGTGAGATTGTAAGTGTCCAGGTTTGACAGGCTGGATCCGGTTTTTTCGCCGCAAAGGCTTTTGGTGACATTATGGCTATACAGGTACGATGATCCGGATCTCTTACAGATGTATACAGAATGGCTCCAATAGCAGCTTCGCGGACGGTTCTACCAATATATTGTGTTGCAGTATAGTCTGTCGGATGTTCCCATGACTCAGAATTTACATTAAATGGTAGCTCTCTTAAGTCGATACATTCAGTTCTTATTGGTACCTTAAAACCTGTGAAGGCACATGGTTGGAGACGATCCAGGCCATTCGTGTCCTGAAGGAATTTCCAACGCCAATATCCTACCTCAGCAGCTGCAGTCCGGATTAATTCAGCGGCATAGAAAACCCCGAGATCTGTGATGGAACGAAATCGTGATCCGGAAGGCGGTCTGGTGCCGTATCTGAATGGAGAAAACAGCAGATAATCAAGGTCAGCGGCCTGAGCTGGCACCGGTGGTTTACTCTCCTCCAGAATGTCTTCCAACAACTCTTGCTCATAGAGGCTGTCAACAATTTTGGAAGTGGATACGAGGTGCTGAGCTTCTACCATTCTCCAAACTTTACCGGTATAATTTTTTGAATTAGATAACAGCTCTGCTGGCGTCCAGGTAACTAACGACACGTACCAATCCCTCCGTAGTTTCAATCAGGTCAGCAGGCTTGCGACCAGCAAAGGCACTGTTTTCGCTTTTTAACCACTTTTTTGCATCATCAGGATTGCCAACGATTGTATCCAGGGACCGGAACATTCGGACAAATAAGACAGCGAAATCCCATTCTTTCTTGCTTTGCGTGAGATGGTAACTGTGGGAGTAAAGTCTGGTTATAGTCGATGGGCTGAGGCCCAGAATGTGACTGAGCTTATTCTTTGGGATATCCAGGTAGGAAGCTGTGTTGATTACAGCTTTAGACAGGACCCTGGCTTTATTGAGTTGTTGCTCTTGGGTGGCTAAATTTGGCATAACATCCTCCGAATGAATGTTTCTGTAGAAATAATATCATAATTAATTTTCTGTAGGTAGAATATTTTTTGTTTGAATCAACCTATTCAAATTCAAAGATCATTACCGTAATATCGCATTACGGTTGACCGACTCATTCCATCTTGCCGACCTGCGCCTTAAAATGGTACAACTCTCCTCATGCTACAGTTAATCAACCTGACCAAAGAATTTTCCGGTAATCCCCTTTTTACCAATATCTCCTGGCACCTGAAAAAAGGCGAGCGCGTGGCGCTGGTCGGCGAGAACGGTGCCGGCAAGTCGACCCTGATGAAGATCATTGCCGGTTTGAACGAGCCTTCTTCCGGTGATATCCAGTTTGCCCGTGGCGCTCGTGCCTCTTATCTACCCCAGGACGGTATTGTCACCAGCGGCAGCATGCTGTTCCATGAGGCCCGTTCGGCTTTTGGCGAACTGCTGGCCATGGAGGATGAGCTGCACCAACTCGGGCAGGAGCTGGAAAAAACAGACCACTCGCCGGAGGAGCATGAACAGATTCTGCATCGCTACGGTGATTTGCAGGAACAGTTCCGCCATCGTGGCGGTTACACAATGGAGTCCCAGATCGGTACTGTTCTCAAGGGGCTGGGATTTGCTCCGGACGACTGGTATCGTGACTGTGGTGAATTCTCCGGTGGCTGGCAGATGCGTATCGCCCTGGCGCGACTGTTGCTGCAGCGGCCTGATGTGCTGCTGCTGGATGAGCCAACCAACCATCTGGATATTGAGGCGCGAAACTGGCTGGAGGAGTATCTCTGCTCCTATCCCGGCTCAGTGATTCTGGTCTCTCATGACCGTTTCTTTATGGACCAGGTTTGCAGCCGTATCGCCGAGGTCTGGAACCACACAATTGCCGATTATCACTGCAGCTACTCCCGCTATCTAACCCAACGCGAAGAGCGTGTCTCAGCCCTGCGTGAAGCCAAACGGATTCAGGATGAAGAGGTGGCCAAGACCGAGGATTTTATCCGTCGTTTCCGCTATCAGGCTAATAAGGCATCACTGGTGCAGTCGCGAATCAAACAGTTGGAAAAGGTGGAGCGGATCGTTATTCCGCCCGAGCGCAAGCGGATTCGCTTTAATTTTCCCGATGCCCCCAAGAGCGGCAAAATTGTTTTGGAGCTGAAAGATCTGACCAAGTCCTACGGCAGCCATGCAGTTTTGAATAAGATCAATCTTGTGGTTGAAAAGGGTGAGCGCATCGCCCTGGTGGGACATAACGGGGCCGGTAAATCAACACTGATGTCGGTACTGGCTGGTGCGGAATATCAAGGAGGCGAACGGGTCGTGGGACATAATGTGTCCATGGATTTCTTTGCCCAGGATCAGGCCAATGTGCTGGATTCCAGCCGTAGTGCCTGGGATGAACTTTACGCCGATGCCCCTTATGATATGGTCCCCAAGCTGAGGGATATTCTTGGTGCGTTCCTGTTTTCCGGAGATGATATCAACAAGCTGGTGGGTGTTTTGTCCGGTGGAGAGCGTAACCGACTGGCTCTGGCCAAGATGTTGCTGCGCCAGTCCAACCTGTTGTTGATGGACGAACCGACCAACCACCTGGACCTGTTCAGTAAGGAAGTGTTGCTGGATGCCCTGCGTTCCTTTGACGGCACAGTGGTTTTCGTTTCCCATGACCGCCATTTTGTTAACGGCCTGGCGACCCGCATTGTTGAGGTTGAGGCTGGCGGGTTGGAGAATTATTACGGGGATTACGAGTATTACTTGGAAAAGAAGGAAGGATTGGATAAGCAGGGACTCGGGACTCGGGACTCGGTGCCGATAAAGGCTTCAGGGGCGGGAAGCGGTGTCATTGACCAGGAATTGCCAAAAGAAGAAAAAAAACGAGGGCGTGAAGAGGAAAAACAGCGTAAACGGGAAGAACAGGCCAGGCAGAAACAGATGAGTTCTGTAGAAGCTGAGATAGCGAGGACTGAATCGGAAATAGCCGCTCTGGAAGTTGAGATGGGGCAGGCAGGTTTCTTTGATGATCCTGAGCGGGGCCGGGTGGCTGGCGAGCGTCATGCTGAATTGAATCAGCAGTTGGAAAAGCTGTATGCAGACTGGGAAGAGTTGTCGGGGTGATTGCATAGATATTGGGATTGATCAGAAAGACCCTCTCGTATGAGACGGGTCTTTTTATTTTGTAGTTGACATTTATACCAGAGGTGGTAAATATTTAATCAAGACTAAATTTATCCTGTTTCGTGTTGGAGGGTTTTTAAATGTCACTGGAAGGCAAAAAAGCACCGGATTTCACACTTGAGGGAAGTGATGGCAAGAAGCATTCTCTCAAGGATTATACGGGCAAGACGGTCATAATTTATTTCTATCCAAGGGACAACACTCCCGGCTGTACCAAGGAAGCCTGCGGTTTCAGGGACAGTATTCAGGAAATTGCAGTTCTCAATGCGGTTGTGCTGGGTGTCAGTAAAGACAGCATCGCATCACATAACAAATTCATTGGCGCTTTCGACTTGCCGTTTGTATTGCTGACTGATCCTGAAACAACCATGATGCAGGCCTATGGAGCTTTCGGCGAGAAAGTCATGTGCGGTAAGAAATCAATGGGGATAATCAGGTCAACAGTTGTAATAGGTCCTGACGGTGTTGTAAAGAAGCATTGGGAAAAGGTTGCCAAGGCTGAATTACATCCTGAGCAGGTTTTAAAGTATCTCAAAGGATAGTTGATCCATAACCAATAGAGGGGGACAAAATGAAACGTTTAATCGGTCTTATCGTAGCAGTAGCACTTATGGTACCGTTTTATGCACAGGCTGCAACATACACACTTGATCCGGCCCATACATCAATCGGTTTCAAGGTCAAACATCTGATGATTACCAATGTCAAAGGTGTCTTTGAAAAATTTCAGGGGACACTGATTCTGGATGAAAAAGATATTACCAAGTCCAAACTCAGTGCCACAATCGATATCGCCTCTATCAATACAAATATCGGCAAGCGTGATGATCATCTGCGAAGCGCTGATTTTTTCGATGCAGCCAAATATCCTGTTATGACATTTGAGTCTACAAAAATTGAAAAAGCAGGTGCCGACAAGCTGAAAGTGACCGGAAACCTGACAATCCGTGGCGTAACCAAGCCTGTTGTGCTGAATGTGGAAGGGCTGAATCAGGAGATTAAAACCCCACAGGGCGGATTTAAGCGTGGCGCATCAGCAACCGGTTCAATCAACCGTCAGGACTTTGGTGTAAGCTGGAACAAGAAGCTTGATGCCGGTGGCGTAGTTGTGGCTGATGAGGTACATATCATCATTGATGCCCAGCTGGACAAGAAGTAACTTTATAGACATTTAAACAGAAAAAAGCCCCGAAACAATAAGGTTTCGGGGCTTTTTTTGTTCCGGATAATCCCGATAGATTATAAGTGTGTACATACCCGGTTGCGTCCATTCTGCTTTGCCTTGTACATGGCGTTATCCGTTTTACTTAGCAGGGCTTCCTGCGAGTCAGAATTTTCATATTCGGTCACACCTACACTCGCTGTAGTTGTGAAGTTGCTGCCTTCATGGCAGACCGGCGTCTGTTCAATATTTCTCCGTATCCGTTCGGCAACCTCAAGAGCCCCGGCCAGATTTGTATCAGGCAGGGCAATTGTAAATTCTTCTCCTCCGATCCTTCCACAAAAGTCAACCATACGTAGTCCAGATGAATTCAGCACCCGGCCAATGTTTCGAAGGGCCTCATCGCCAGCGACATGACCCAGGCTGTCGTTCACCGATTTAAAATGGTCCAGGTCAAGCATGATCAGACTTAAAGTATTTCCGTAGCGATGAACCCGTTCTATTTCGATATCCAGCAGGTTTAGAAAATGTCCCCGGTTGTTGAGGCCGGTTAATGAATCTGTATGTGCTTGAACTTGCAATGCCTCTTCAAGTTTCTTGCGGTCAGATATGTCGCGCGTGATGCTGATGCTGTGCGGTGTGCCATGCAGAATGGCAACTTTTGCCGACATCATGCCATACAAACTGCTGCCGTCCTTTTTCTGCAAAATCACTTCCAGGTTATTGAGAGCGCCTTTTTCACGCAGTTCATTGACAAAATTCTGCCTCTGGTGCTTTGACCAGAGTTTAAGTCCAACGGCTGAATTACCGATAGCCTCGGTTGCCAGGTAACCTGTCAGGGTTGTAAATGCATCGTTAACATTGATAATACAACCGTCTTCCAGTCGGCTTATTATGGCAGCATCCGGACTGGTGCTGAAAATCAGTTCAAAATGATCCCGGGCTTCTCTGATCTGGGATTCGGCCCTGGCAAAGCCTTTAAGCGTGGCATCAAGCTGCCTGACCATGCTGTTGAAAGCCTCTGAAAAGTCTCCCATGAAGTCAACCTGCTGGGAAAAGTCTCCATCTGCAATGGCTTTGGTCTGCCAGGTGAGATGGCGCAACGAAGCCTGCAGACCTTTAATTGCTCCGGTCAGATAGCCTTTTTTCTTGATGGTATAGGTCAGGTCGCCGGAGGATGTGGACATTATGGCGTTGCGGATATCAAAAATCAGATAATAGAGCTCTGAGAATCCTTCCAGATCTGTCAGTTCCCTCGGTGGATGCGGAGAGACTGAACGTTCTGTAAGAAGGCTATTCAGGGAGTTAATGACAGTCTCTACAGTTGTTCGGCTTATGGGGATATCATTCATATCGTTTATTTTACTGCTTTGGCACTGAACCGGCAGGTACGGTCTCCGGTACACCAACAGTCAATCTCCTTGACTATGAACCTGATACCGGAAAAGCCTTCCAGCAGAGCAGCGATAAATCCCTCATCATAGGAGCAGATTTCATAGTCCAGTTCCGGCAGTCCGGAACACTCCAGGTCCTCGGATACGGTCAGGATAATTTCGCCTTTTTCCATATCTGCTTCTTCAATACGCAGAATTCCGATTCCAAGTTCTTTAAGTGAATTTTGAAGCTGACGGATAAAGTCATTCAGATCTGTTGTGGGAGTCAGCATGTGCTGATAGAACTCTTTACCGGCAAGGGCGCCGGCCTCATAAAAAATCTGGTCTGTTTTGTCGGTTCCAACATGTTGCTCAATTACGTCTCTGAAGGCAAATTGAAGCAGGCGGTAAACCTCCAGCCTGGTCTGATTACCCAGGTTCGGTCTTCCGGCTGCTATATCACCAAGGAGATCCCATGAAAACTTGTATTTTCTTTCTGTAGTCATATTTATCTCCTTATCAAGAGGAACTCTCAGCTTAGTAGTTTATCAAAGGCTTTTACTCTTGCAAGCAGCTAAAATAATAGATAATTTATATTAAAGGCCTCTTACGGCATAAATGGAAGAGGCATTTCTCCAGTAGCCCCTGAAATCAAGTCCATATCCGAACAGAAACCGGTCACCAACTTCAAGTGCTGAATAGTCGGCTCGCATACCCGGAACCACTTTGCGCAGGTGAAGTTTTTCGATCAGGACCGCCATCAGAACTTTCTCTGCACCCTGTTTTTTGCAGTATTCGGCTATTGCAGCCAGAGTGATACCCTCATCAAGAATATCGTCCAGCAGCAACACTGTTCTGCCTCGTAAATCCTGTTGTGGTTTGACAATCCAGTTTAATTCAGCACCGATGGTTTCATGGCCATAACGCGTTGCGTGAATATAGCCGACTTCCATGGGGAACTGCAACTTGGTCAGCAGCTGTCCGGCAAAAATCATTCCGCCGTTCATAATGGTTAATACTACCGGATTCGACTTGCTCAACTGGGCTGTGATTTCTTTACCCATCTGTGTTATGGCAGCCAGTACTTCAGCCTCTTCGACCAGCAGGTCCGCATTCTGTTTAATCTTGTTGGCTTCATCGACGGTCATATGGTCTCCTTTTTTTTAGCCCCGACAACTCGTTCGATCAGGGCATTGTCATTTATTGTAATTGGTGATTCGTAACTGCCGCTATCATGAAAAATCGCCGAAACGTCAGCGGCCTGTCCAATGCCCAGTTCAACCAGCAGCCACCCGTCAGGGTTGAGGAATTCAGCTGCTGCCGGTATCAATCTGCGGTAAAAATCAAGTCCGTCCGGTCCGCCATCCAGCGCTCCATAAGGATCACCACTGCGGACTTCCGGTTCCAGTTTGTCTATATCAGCTGTAGGGATGTATGGTGGGTTGGATACAATCAGGTCAAAACTCTGCCCGCTGACCGGTTCCAGCAGGGAACCCTGCAAAAAACGGATTTTAACGCAGTTGCGCACGGCATTGCGTTCTGCAATAGCCAGTGCTGCTGCTGAAATATCAACGGCAGTGACTTTCGCCTTTGGCAGGTTGCGAGCCAGTGCAATAGCGATGCAACCGCTGCCGGTGCCAATATCGAGTACACTGGTTGCCTCCGGCATACGGGCCAGCGCTTCATTTACAAGTACTTCGGTATCATAGCGCGGGATAAGAACGTCCGCTGAAACTTCAAAGTCCATTCCGTAAAATTCCTGGGTACCCAGGATGTGCTGCAACGGCTCACGCCTGGCTCTTCTGGAGACCATACTGCGGAATGTTGCCAGTTCCTGGTCATTCAGCGGCCTGTCAAAGTTCAGATACAGTCCGACCCGGTCAAGCCCGGTGGCGGCACAGAGCATCCATTCCGCTTCAAGGCGGGCATTTTCAATACCCTTGCCGGTCAGGTAGTCTCTGGTCCAGGCCAGTATTTTCAGTGGTGTCCAAATTTCCTGTTCAGCCATAAAACTAACTCCAAACGCGCTGGTGCGGAAATATTTGCCATTATGCCGTTCATTTATTGTGAAAACAAGGACATTAAAACCGGATTATTGCTGCGGTCTGTCTGCTCACAAAAAAAGTTTCGATTTTAAGAACTCTGTGATAAATTTATTCGTTATTGGAATTTGTATTTATTCTAGCAGAAAATCCATAGGAGGTTTTATATGTCAGAGCAGAATCCGCAGGTATTGATCGAAACATCGATGGGAGACATCAAGATAGAGCTTTTCAAAGAGAAAGCGCCTATCACAGTTAAAAACTTCCTGAATTACGTCAAGGAAGGTTTTTATGACGGCCTTATCTTTCACCGCGTTATTAAGGATTTCATGGTTCAGGGCGGCGGCATGAGCGAGGCGCTGGAGCAGAAAAAGCCTAAATTTGCCATTAAGAACGAGGCCACCAACGGCTTGTCCAATACACGTGGCACACTGGCCATGGCTAGAACCGCTGTTGTTGATTCAGCAACTTCACAGTTTTTCATCAACACAGTTGATAACCTGTTTCTCAATCACGCCGGCAAGCAGCCTGACCGTTATGGCTACTGCGTTTTCGGCCAGGTGATTGATGGTATGGATGTGGTTGATCAGATCCGTGTTGTAAAAACCGGTACTAAGAGCGGCCACAGCGATGTGCCTGTTGAACCTGTATTTATCAAGTCTGCAAAGCTGATTGAACTGTAAAAACGGTTTTGCATACGCAGTAAAAATGCCCTGCTTCCCCGTAATGGAAGCAGGGCATTTTATTTAGTAAGTTAGAAGTTATTTTCTGCGCTTTTTTGGCAGAAAATAACTTCGTTAACGCACTTATCCTGTTTTTCAGGGCTAAGTGTAATGGGACAAAAAAAGTCCTGTTGTTGTGTGTTATTCTCATGATATAATTTTTCACATAGTAATTTATCTGCAGCCAGAAAGGAGTTCTACTGTGGCAAAAATATCGGTATTTTTTCTCATTGTATTGACACTATTGCTTCCAAATACAGGAACTGCCGCAAAACAGGAAAAAGCGACCTTTGCCGGAGGGTGTTTCTGGTGTATGGAACCGCCATACGATAAACTTGACGGGGTGATTTCGGTTACATCCGGCTACATTGGCGGGCACAAGAAAAACCCTAATTATAAGGAAGTTTCAGCCGGAGGCACCGGACATGCCGAGGCGGTGCAGATCATTTATGATCCATCCAAGGTAAACTATCAGAAACTGCTGGACGTGTTCTGGCACAATATAGATCCGACGGTTGTCAATCGTCAGTTTTGCGATACGGGCGACCAGTACCGCAGCGCAATTTTTTATCATAATGAGGAGCAAAAAAGCCAGGCACTGAAATCAAAGGCGGCGCTGGAAAAGAACAAGCCGTTTAAAGAGCCTGTTGTTACTGAGATAACAAAAGCCACAGAGTTTTATCCTGCAGAGGATTATCATCAAAAATATTACAAGAAAAACCCGCTTCGTTATAAATACTACCGCAATGGCTGCGGGCGGGATCAGAGGCTGAAGGAGCTGTGGGGTAATCTGGCTGGTAAATAATTAGAGGGAGTGAACTATGAAAAAAATATTTTCTGTTTTATCTTTTCTGCTGCTGGGAACCGTAATCGCCTGCAGCAGCGGCAATGCTCCGGTACCGGCTGATGCCACAACAGCTTCCAAGGGAACCACCGTATCAGCGATCAAACTTTATTCAGTGGACAAGAAAGGATATATCATGAGTGAGAAGGTTGTTAAGAGCGAGGCCGAATGGCGCAAGCAGCTGACGCCGGAACAATATCATGTGGCCCGTGAAAAAGGGACTGAAAAGGCTTACAGCGGCGTAACCTGGGATAACCATGAAAAGGGTGTATATAAATGCATCGCCTGCGATAATGACCTTTACAGCTCGGAACATAAGTACGAGTCCGGTACGGGGTGGCCCAGTTTCTGGCAGCCGATCGCCCCGGAAAATGTCAGCACTCGCCCGGACAACACCTTTTTCATGAAGCGTACCGAGGTTATCTGCCCCCGTTGTGAATCTCACCTGGGGCATGTGTTTGATGACGGTCCCAAGCCAACCGGACTGCGTTACTGCATGAATTCTGCCGCCATGAAGTTCGTTAAAACTCCATGACCGAGCCATTGATGATTCTTCCCGATACGCTGGAAAACAGAACTCTGGTAGATAATGTTCATCCACCAGACTGGATAAACCCTCAACCGGCTGCCAAGTATAATCTGGTTGTGATCGGTGCCGGTACAGCCGGGCTGATCTGTGCTGCCGGAGCCGCCGGACTTGGTGGAAAGGTGGCCCTGATCGAGCGACACCTGATGGGTGGTGACTGCCTGAATGTGGGCTGCGTTCCATCCAAAGGTGTTATCAGAGCTTCACGGGCGCTGTTTGATGCAAGGAATAGTTCTGAGTTCGGAGTCAATGGAGGTGAAGCAATCAGCTTCGATTTCTCTGTTGCCATGGAGCGAATGAGGAAGCTACGCAGCTCTATCAGCCATCACGATTCAGCGCGCCGTTTCCGTGACGATCTGGGTGTGGATATCTTTATCGGCCAGGGAAGTTTTGTTTCCAGAGATTGTATCCAAGTCGGCGACAGTAAACTCTATTTCAGCAAGGCGGCAATATGTAGCGGCGCCAGGGCTTCAGCACCAGATGTCCCGGGTTTGGTGGAGGCCGGTTATTTGACGAACGAATCCGTTTTTTCCCTGACCGAACTGCCACAACGTCTGGCGGTGATCGGCAGCGGTCCCATCGGATGTGAGCTGGCACAGGCCTTTGCCCGTTTCGGCAGCCGCGTGACCATAATTGAACGGGGGCAGCAGATTTTGGGCCGCGAGGATACGGATGCATCTTTGCTGCTACAGGCTGCTTTTGTTAAAGAAGGAATTGATATTCAATTTGGCACCCGGCTGCTGGCTGTTGAAACACAGAATAACGACAAAGTCCTGAAACTGCAAAGGGGCGAAGCTGTTTTTGAAGTCCGGGTGGATGCCATTCTGCTTGGTATCGGTCGTAC
>JBGSQR010000445.1:0-10419 GCA_041737975.1 Geobacterales bacterium
CTGGCCGGATTGCTCCGGAATGGTGGCCGGAATCAAATCGGAATGCCGGCCGGATTCCCGTCGGAACGGTGGCCGGATTCCCACCGGAACAGTGGCCGGATTCGACCGGAATACGCACTTTCTCCATCCCCACAGAAGGGATACTTAAAACCTTTTACAGGGGCCAGGATTTCTTCAAGTTCTACAGTGTGCCTCCAGTTGTCTCCTAAGTCATAGGTGTATTCTATCCTGCCTGTCTTGCCTTCGATAAATTGATTAATCTTTCTTTCCCATCCAGGGAGTACAGGTGCATCATCTTCAAGCTCTGGTTCGAATGGAATGCCAAAAACAACAGGCTTATCTGTATGAGCATCAATACAGGTAAATTTATGCATATGGCTGTTGGTCCATCCAAAGGCATCCTGAATGTAGCTGTGAAGATCCCAAAAGGTGCTTGTATCGGGTATTTGGATTCTACGCCAGATTGGTGGTTCAATATCATTAAGCGTTATCTTCAATTGATATATTTGCAGCGGTGGCATGATCTACCTCCAAGTATGTCTCTTAGATTTTATGATTTTATTGCATCATAAATTAGATGACAACTGATAATGATAGCATGTCTTTCGATATGGCAAGGAATGTTGATTTAACAAGTGACAGGAGCTGATAATTCAGCCGGGCGGATAATATTTATGGAAAAAAAAGAGCTTAAGCAGTTAAGCTTAAGCCTTTTGAATTTGTTTGGCTACGTTTAGCAAATAACTTAATTGCACAACTCATCCATCATTTTTTGCAACTCTGTAAACGTTCTTGCGACACCATCCAGACAGTCTTCAGGTCAACCCCCATATAATCATGTATAAGAACATCCCGCATGCCTGCCATCTTGATCCACGGCACATCCGGGTTTTTCTGACGAAATGATGTTGGAATATGTTTGGTTGCCTCTGCAAGCACCTCTAGACTTCTAATCACAGCATTGACTGTTTATTTATCAACAGCAAATTCCTCAAAGGTCATGCCTCTTGTAAAGTCCTTAACATCTGCAATTGCCATACGAATATCATCAAGATAGTCGATTATCTCGCGCCTTTTAGACATATTCGACCTCTGCCAGAATACGCTTGCCAATTGCCGGTTTTAGAGCCGTTTCCATTACCAAATCGACCTTACCATGAAGCCTTTCCTCAAGATATTCCCGCAAATCAACAAAATCAAACAGGTCTATATCTCTGCTAAAAGATACAAGAATATCAATATCGCTTCGCTTACGCTGTTTATCATGTACATAGGAACCAAACAATCCGAGACGTTGCACACCAAAACGCGCAATTATCTCCGGCTTGTTGCTCCTTATTATGTCAATAATTTCCTGTTTGCCCATGTTCGTGTAATACCATAAAAAAATGGACGCTGCAAGCAACGCCCTTTCAAGAACTATTTGGATAAAATCACGAGAAGACCAATTAAACATCCTGAAGTACAAAAAAAGGGACCCAAGCAGTTAGCTTAAGTCCCTTGATATTGTTTGGTTGCGGGGATAGGATTTGAACCTATGACCTTCGGGTTATGAGGGATTTCAGGCCCTTTTTGCCCTTCCTTACAAATCAACAACTTGCTTTAAAATTAAGTACTTAGCTAACACAACAACCCTACCATGTCAACCATATTTACCATGTTTTTTGAATTTTGGTGTACAGTTTGGTGTACAGTAAAAGAGCTGGTTTTTGCGAATAAACAACTTTTTTCATAGGCCAAATTAAACAAACATCACCTTACCGTGATGATTCACCTCACATTGTATGTCGCATAACGGGGCCGAGGCGCAGCGGCTTGTCCGTCTTCCGCCGATTGTTGAGCTTGTTTGACGCCATAGCGAATTTTATTAATTTATCCATATCCTTAGGTCAAAATGTTCGAGTCCTTTTCTGCGTAGATTGGCATGGGCAATTGCGATTCCAACACTGGTGAGTTGGAAGTGTGATGGCATTTCTTCCCACCATGCCAAAAGATGATCAGAGTCCGGGAAAACTTCTTTTAATGACATCAGTGGATCAAATTGTTGTGCTCTTTGTTGTATAAACTCTCTTAATCTTTTATGAAAAGAATCATGTATCGGATAGATAATTACCATCATCATTCCAGTCCAACTCGCATTTACCCGTTTTGGGATTAGTAGAAGCTTCCGGTCCCCACCGTCCCACATACATCATTTTAATTTCAGCTTTTTTAGCCATAAAACCTCCTTTTGGTGCAAATTTTTTCCCCTCAAATTAAGGGTATGAGGTGTGTCCAGCTTTTTTAGATAAAAGTTGAGAATTCTATATTTCAGACACCTATTTATTTAGCTGATTCAGCTGCAAACGATAATGATGACTTTTAAAGTCACTTTTAAACTGACTTCAAAAGCCAACAAATTAACAATCCATACATATTATTGTTTGAATTGTTGCCTGCTTGAAATAACCAATTAAAAAACATCCTCACTACTCATTCTGCACCTCAATACAAAACCGCCCTACTTACCCAAACAGAATTCGCCTCAAAGCCTGCCCAGATGTTTTTTCCGTTTTTTGTTGGACACCTCTCGTACCCTAATTGTGAGGGGATTTTTTTGATCCTGAATTCGAGCGAGATAAACACAAGCAGGGTGTGAAGACTTTTATGAACTCAGCATTGCAGAATAAAAAAACAAATTGTTTTGAGTCGCCATACTTTTCGCCATCCGAACTGGCTTTACGCTGGCGTTGCGGTAGGTCTTCCGTTGACAGAATCGCGAGAAAGGCTGGATTTACAAGGTTATGTCTCGGTGAGGGTAAGAACGGAATGATCCGTTACCAAAAAAGGGAGGTGATTGAGTATGAAGCATCACGCTGCATTGTGATGAAGTAGTGCATAGACCAACAATTTAATTACATTCCACAATGCACCCCAGGGAATCCGCAAGTCCTCCCTGGGGTGCACCCGTTTCTAACCTACCTATTATTTACAACTAGCTTCAACTTCGGACGTTCAAAAGCTATTACCTCTGCCAGCGGTTTTTGAGTGGGCTGTTCTGGCTCTGGTTTTTCAAGACTTGGCGCATCAGTAACATTTCCAAACTCAACAGAATCTACCAAAGACTCAGGAAGTAAAGCAGCATAATGTTTACGACAAATTTCGGGAGAATTACCCATTATTGCGGATATTTTGTAGAGGCTCTCACCTTTCATGGCAAGTTGACTGCCGAAAGTATGGCGATATTCTAAACAGGTCCATTCAAGCTTCAGTTTTTTGTTTTCACGCCGTAAAGTCCGGGATAAGTTATCCGGGTCCCATTGAAAACTATTTGTTGTAGAAAAGAACCAGTTACCATCTAATTTGGGAGGCGCATATTTATCAAGGTAGCTTCGTAATGTTTTACTGATTGGCACAACACGATTAACCTTGGTCTTCGGTTCCCACTTTTTACCATTAAACGTTTTTGCGCGGATCCGAATCATTCCATAGCATCCCGCTTCAAAATCCACGTCATCAACAGTAAGCCAGCAAAGCTCTTCTCTGCGTAGTCCCGCATAAATGTAAACGGCTACAATTGTCTGTAGAGCCGGATAACTTTTCAAAGCATCCAGCTGTTTGTCTATCTGCTCCAACTTCAAAAAAGATATCTCAGAAGCTCTCTCCCTGTATGTCTCGACAAGGGCAGCTGGATTTTTATCTTTGGGCATCCTGACACCATTCTGGACCATAGCCCAGTTGTACAGCCTGGTCAGAATTTCCCGATAACGATTGGCTGTTTTCGGAGCTAAACCCTTACGTCTGACCTGATTGGATATAAAGGTTGCAATAACATCGGTAGTGATCTGTTCGAAACAGTTTGCTTCAATGCAGGAATGGGCATGACGGGAAGGACGTTTGATTCCTTTATCGCTGATCTTTTGATTCTTGATAACGAGATCGGGACAGATCGGACCAAAAACTGCTCGCAGATAAGATATATCGCGCTGCACACTCTTGGCGGTTTTTCTTGCCTGCATGTCCTTGATGTACTTTGTGAGAACTTTGTCGATGGGGGTTTTAGTCGGGAGGGGATTGTCGTTGCCACGGTATAAGGAAGACTCTAGCTGTCTGAGCTTATCCTTGGCCAACTGGAGTGAAGATGTCTCAAGAGAAACACGCTTCTGTTTTTTACCTACATAATAGACTGCATAATACACTTCACCACGGGTAATAAGTCCTGCCATTGGATACCTCCGATGACAGATCCCTTAAATAATTTTGGTGTACAAAATGGTGTACACGGACAACAAAAAAGGGACCTGCATGTTATGCAAGTCCCTGAATTTGTTTGGTTGCGGGGATAGGATTTGAACCTATGACCTTCGGGTTATGAGGACTAAGATTTCAGGGCAAATTGTCAAAAAACACTGTAATTTCAACTAATGTTTATCACATGTATAACATGTTTTCAATCTATTCAGGGGAAGTTCAGGGGAAGTTTTTCCGACCAGTATTGTTAATACTATAATAGTATTTCAAGCAAATACAGTTACGAAATTCTTGCCCAGGTCAGCTGCACCTGAACTAATTACATGTACTCACGTTTTTTGCCTCCTCATCTTCATCACATATAGACCTTTGCCACCTATTCATTAAACCGTCACATTCATTTTACCAACTTGTTACAACTCCATTCTGTAAATAAGTGTAAATTCGTTACTAATTAGTATTTAGATGTTTTTCTTTTTTAGATGTCAAGGGGGTTGGACCTTATGTTTTTGACAACCTGGAGAGAACTTTTCGCGCCAGACAGAAAGCTCTCTCCGGTCAAAATTGCACTGCTGTACGCTGTATTGGTATTTGTATGGCTGCTTTATTCTGATGCGGCATTTACGTTAATTTCAAAAGACCTTATCGAGTTTAGTTATTTTACTTTTGTTAAAGCCGCCATCTTTATATTCATATCCGCCTGTTTCCTGTATCGGCTGATCAACCACTATAACAAGCTGCTCACATCTTCTAAAAAAACCTTCAAACAGGCCGAAGGTGAAATCAAGAAGCTTGCTTACTACGACCGCGAAACCGGCTTACCCAACCACAACCTTCTGATGGACCGGCTTAATCAGGCGATTGCATTCAACAGCCGCAAACGCAAAAATGTATCAGTCATCTACATTAATCTGATCGGACTTAAGAGCGTTGTCGATGCAAGAGGCCATGACGGCGGTTGTGAGGTGGTACAGAGCATATCCAAACTTCTTGTTTCCACTCTGAGACAGTATGATACGGTTGCCCGCATCCACAGGGATGAATTTGTAGTCGTACTGGGCGGGAATGTTTTAGAGGGTGATGTTGCAATTATCCTCAACAAACTTCAGGCAGTTTTTTCCACCCCGATTAAGATCGCAACATCTGAAACCATGATCACTACATGTTTTGGGGTCGCCTGTTTTCCTGCTGACGGCATGACCAGTGAACTGCTTTTGCAGAATGCCCATATTGCCATGAATCAGGCGCGTTTGAATGGAGTCTCCATCCAGTACTTTTCCGAGGCCCTCAACCATAAGGCTACGGAACTCCACAATATAGAAACCGGACTGTCAAGAGCGATGGATAACAATGAGTTTTTCCTCTGCTACCAGCCACAGATTGATATCAACGGCAAGGGAATCATTGGTATGGAGGCGCTTGTCCGTTGGCAGCGCCCCGGGTATGGCCTCGTACCTCCTGACAAGTTCATACCGGTGGCAGAAGATAACGGACTGATCGTGAAGCTGGGGGAATATGTTTTAAAAGAAGCCTGCCGTCAGAACAAGGCCTGGCAGGATAACGGACTGCCAAAAATCAAGGTGGCGGTAAACCTTTCAGCCCGACAACTACGGGACAACAATTTTGTATCAATGGTGATGCAAAGCCTAGATGAAACAGGGCTGGAACCACATTTTCTCGAACTGGAGCTGACAGAAAGTGCACTGATGCACGATACCAGCGACACTATCTGCAAGCTACTCAAACTGAAAGAAGCGGGTATCTGGATTTCTATTGACGACTTCGGCACCGGCTATTCATCACTCTCATATCTGAAACACCTTCCCATCGATACAATCAAAATAGATCGCTCCTTTGTACGAGATATTGTCAATGATCCGGATGATGCAGCAATTGCTGAAGCTATTATTGCCATGGCGCGTTCTCTAAAACTTAATGTAATTGCCGAAGGTGTGGAAACACTGGAACAACTTGACTTCCTTAGAAAGTCCAATTGCCAGCAGGCACAGGGTTTTTTCTTTTCCAAGCCGCTTGTACCGCATCATTTCGAATATTTCCTTCTGACCGGCAAAACAGCTGCATCCACATATGGTACTCTGGCCTTTGCATTTAGTGATGATTTCTCCTCATTTGAAGGGCTGTGGAGTTATAAAGATCAACCGGATTGGAATAATGTCTGGAATGGTGAGCGGATAAAAAACAGTCGGAACGATACTGAAATGGTATTCAAAACCAATTACGGTTTACTTGAACTAAATATTTTAGAAGACAAGGTTTCAGCTATTTACACCCACAATAACGGGCGTATCGAGGGCACCCTGCATGGCAATCAGCTGACAGGCATCTGGACTCAGGACTCAAAGAGCGACTACATACCACCGATTCGCGCACAAAAGAATTTGACAAAAAATGAATCTAAAATCCAGACAAACAGGCCTGTTCTGGTAGCCACCACTTCTACTGAGCCTGCATCGGAAAAATCAAATGAAGTGCGTGCAGAATTTATCGGCGAGATTGCAATTAAACCGGAACCGGTTTTTTCAGGGGACACAATTCCGGTGGTATTGAACCGCTTCCAATCAGACAGCAATCTGCTTGTACTCCCGGTAATTGAAAAAAATATGGTTGTCGGAGTTATTAACCGGACAACCTTTCTGGAAGAACATGTTATCGGCCGCCATGGATTCGGTTTTCATATCAATCATTCAAAAAAAATACATGCCTTGATGACCCCTGTGGAATTGATACTGGAAAATACCACCACCATTGAAGAAGCCGCTAAACTGATTCAGGCCTCCAGTCAGCGGCTTACCCGAATGGATAATATAATCATTCTTTCCAATGGTGAATATTCTGGGATTGTAAACATAAATAAACTGTTCCACGCCATAACAGAAATCAATCTGGCACTGGCCAAAGGAGCCAATCCTCTGACAGGGCTTCCCGGCAACGAAAGCATCCAGAGAGATATCTCCAGACGTCTTGACAACAGAACCCCCTTTGACATTGCCTATATAGATATCGACAATTTCAAGCCATTTAATGATCATTACGGTTTTCAGCGAGGGGACGTGGTTATCAAGGCAATCGGGGAAATTATCTCCAAGGTTGCACATTCAACTGGTTCAGGAACTTCATGCTTTTGCGGGCACATTGGTGGTGATGACTTTATTATTATAACTGAGCCGCACCATTCCGAGCATATTTCAAAGCAGATCATTAATAAACTTGAAGAGCATCTTCCGGTTTTTCATGGCGAAATGGATTTTTCAGCCGGCGGGTTTACTGCAATGAACCGCAAGGGGGAACAGGAAAGATTCAACCTGCTTTCCATATCTATCGGCATTGTCAACACTCGACTTACGCCAGTCAACTCATACGCGGAGTTGGCATCTGTCTCGACTGAAGTTAAAAAAGCGGCCAAAAAGATTTCAGGCTCTTCGATTGTAGTTAATCGAAGAGCCTGTGAAGAAGAGATTTACAACGTGGAAACAGATCCATTGCAATTAAGACTAAGTTACTAGCTGGCTCTCTGGTTCATCCTTAACTTTCTTTTTCTTCATTCTTTTGCGACATAACAGTACTCTTTTTTCCGCATTTTCAATCAACCGTGTATGGCTGCCAGTAGAATTTTCTGCATACAGTGACTTCTGATGTATATAGCTTCCATCAGCCTTCATATACCAGGTGGAATTGTTATCCTGAAGATGTGTATCCAGGATATTTCTGAATTCCTTAGCAAGAGAATGTTCTTCCACAGGGCAAAGCACTTCCACACGAGCTTCCAGATTGCGCCTCATGGCATCGGCAGATGAAATAAAATACTCTCCTGCACCGCCATTTCTGAAATAGTAGATGCGGGAGTGTTCCAGAAACCTGCCGACAATGCTGATTACTCGGATTGTTTCTGACAGTCCCTTTATTCCCGGGCGCAGACGGCAGGTATCCCTGACAATCAGGTCGATGTAAACTCCGGCCTGGGAAGCCTGGTATAGCGCCTTGACGATATCACCATCCTCAAGTGCGTTGATCTTGAACTGGATCAAGCCATGCCCTGACTCCTGATGAAGCGCTATTTCACGCTTGATCTTTATTAAAAGCGCCTGTTTAAGAAAACGGGGTGCCGTCAGCAGTTGCTTGTATTTCCTGCGCGGCTTGAATCCGGTTGTAAGATAATTGAACAGTTCGGTAACATCATCACCCAGAGCTTCACTGCTGCTCAACAGGCCTAAATCACTGTAAACAACTGCTGTATCAGAGTGGTAATTTCCGGTTCCTATATGAACATAACGCCGCAGGGCATCATAATCCTGACGAACAACCATGATAACCTTACAATGGGTTTTCAGTCCGACGACACCGTATGTAACATGAATTCCAGCCTGCTCCATCCTTTCAGCCAGACGCAGGTTGGTCGCTTCGTCGAAACGCGCTTTCAACTCAACTACCACCGCCACCTGTTTCCCGTTTTTAGCAGCCATTATCAGAGACTCTATTATATGGCTCTGACTGGAAGTCCGATAAAGAGTCATCTTGATGCCGAACACCTTGGGGTCAAACGCCGCATCCCGCAGAAACCTTTCAACGGAAGAAGAGAATGACTCATAGGGGTGCTGGAGCAGAATCGCCCCGGCATCACGGATAATATGAAAAATATTGCGCTGTGATTCCAGTTGAGGATGAACAACCGGGTAATGGGGCGGGTCATGCAACTCGGGATAATCCAACTTTGAGAGTTGAAAAAGATCCCGCAGCGACATCAATTCCGGGATCTCAAAAACGTCATCATTTTCATTAACCTGCAGCTCTGCTGCCAGACGTCCACGCTGGAAGACCGGTATACCTGCCATTACCTCCAACCGCACGATAGGAGCAAAGCGCCGTTCCCTCAACTCCGTTTCAATCATCTCCACCAGGTCATCGGCCTCTTCCTCGTCCTGTTCCGTATTAGAATTACGGGTAACCCGGAACAGATCGCAACGGACTATCTTCATACCAGGGAAAAGCGTATCCAGATTACTGAACATAAGATCTTCCAGACAGACAAAACAATCCTTTCTACCGGGTACCGGAATGAAACGATGAATATTCTCTCCCACCGGCACCTTGACTCTGGCCAGCTGCATATCAAGACCCGAAGAATCATTCAGGGTAATAAAAAGGTTCAAAGACAGGTTGGAAATAAAAGGAAACGGATGGGCTGGATCAATTGACTGCGGGGTCAGCAGCGGATAGATATTTGAGGAAAAATATTTTCGAAGTTCCTTGCGCTCGGTCGGACTCAAGTCCTTCACCTTTGCAACAGTAATTCCCTGCTGTTTTAGTAACCCCATCACCTGATGCAATATTGTGAATTTCCTGCTGATCAGGTTTCGTATAAAACTATGGCATTTCTGAATCTGTTGAAGTGGTGAGAGCCCATCCAGGCTGGTTTCGCGAAACCCGGCTGCGACCTGCTGTTTGAGCCCGCCGATGCGCTTCATAAAAAACTCATCCAGGTTGGAGCTGACAATGGCGATGAATTTCAGACGCTCCAGAAGCGGTGTCTGCTCATCCTCCGCCTCACACAAAACGCGACTGTTGAATTCCAGCCAGGTCAATTCACGGTTCAGATACCAGTTGGAATCAGAAAGATTGATTTCACCATTTGCTGCTTTGGATTTTCGAACCGGCATGGGTAATATGTTGATACCAGAAAACAAAGGTATCTTCTCCGGAAGAAATATACTGCACTCTGCTTAGAGCCTAAATTTTATTATTCATAGCATGCAATTGTTACAGAACTGTTAAGGCTTTGTAACTGTTGGGTATAATCTGGCTTATGATGCAAAAAGCACTTCCATAAAAATTTATTCCCCCCTATAAACTTTTATTCTCGAACGATTCATAAAAACAATTCATCAGGAACAATGGTTAGAAAATGAAAAAAATCAGCAGCTCATATAGTTACCTGGCATTTGCCACTCTCATCCTCTGTCTTGTACCGTTATATGCATTATATGCCGCAATCCCCGCTAAAACAGTTGCCCAGTACAAGGTAACATCCAGGGGTTTTTCCATTGGCGATGTAGTTACCACCCAACGACTGTCAGAAGAAAGTGGGAATAGTATGGTTCAGTTTGAAACCAAGACCTCAGTTAAAGCCACCTTTCTCTGGATGGGCTACAAACTCTCCTCCGTTGAAAAGGG
>JBGSQR010000624.1:0-5516 GCA_041737975.1 Geobacterales bacterium
CATAGGGTGGAATGTCAAAAAGTATACGGAGGATTTAGGCCGTCTGTGCAACCATCAACACGCCTGCCCGGCAACGACAGAAGCCCGGCAGGTACTTGCTAGAATGTGTTGATTCTATGAATAAATGCCAGCAGAAGCCCATAATGGTGGTGGTCGAAATTCAGGGAAATTCTGGGCAAATCGGCCAGATCAGGCTCATCAGTCTCTTCTGGGAACATTCCACAGCAGTTTATGTGATCACCATCTGTTATCAGTTCCGGAAACTCATTTTCCAGCGTAGCAATCTGTTCCGTTGTCAGGGCTTTGTTCAGCCGTAAAATCAGGCGCTGTTCAACAAAACGCATGGAATGATAGACACGCTAAAAACTGTCAATCGCCTCTGCCGCTTCATTTTCATCCTTGGTTATTGTAAAGATAGAAAAGTCTTCACCTGATATAAATCCTTTAACCAGCAAGCTCTCCTTAACAAAGCGGAAAAAATTTTCCCAGTAGCCTTCCTGATCATCAATCAAAATCAACGGCTTAGGAGCAGTCTTGCCGGTCTGAATCAAGGTAAAAACTTCCATCGCCTCATCCAGAGTTCCAAATCCACCAGGAAAAACCGCCACCGCATCGGCCTCTTTAACAAAAGCCACCTTGCGGTTAAAAAAGTATTTATATGTTATCAGGCGTGGATTTCGATACATGATCGGGTTGGGGTTCTGTTCAAATGGAAGCTTGATATTTACAGCAAAGGAATTCTCACTGCCGGCGCCCTCATTACCTGCATGCATAATCCCCGGACCTCCGCCGGTGATGATCATATATCCCTTTTCCGCCAGCATCCGACTGAAACGGACGCACTTAAGATACATTTCATCATCAGGAGCGGTTCTTGCCGATCCAAACATAGTCACCTTTTTCTTATCCCGGTAAGGGGCAAAGACCTTGGCAGTAAAACGCATCTCCCGCAGGGTCGTGTTGATCAGCTTCAGATCAGCCAGATAATCGGTTTCCTGACCAATCAGAAGCGAAGAAAGAATCATTTCACGGATAATGTCAGGCTGCTTGATACCACCTGCCACCTCAAACATTTTGGTAATCAGCTGATTTACTTCTTTATTGGGACTGGAAAAACTTATTTTCATTGTTAAATTACCCCATATCTGCAGCCTGAAAAATAACTACTTAATACTGACACTAAAATATACCATTCGGTCCGCTGGAATAAACAAATACAAAATCCTGTTGCAATTACAGTAGGCTAACACACGTTACGGCACAATAAAAGCCTGAAAACAGCGAAAACAACAGCTTGCAATCAATCTGGACGTATAGTAATATCCGCTATCCAGCTGCCTTAGCGGCTTTTTTTTACAAAAAAAATGATCAAGGAGTCACCCGCCCATGCTGGACTTCATACGTAAAAAGAAAGAATCAGTTATTGTAAAAGCCGTTTTCGTTTTCATTGTACTTTCCTTTGTTGGCACCATCTTTCTGGTCTGGGGAAAAGGGAGCGACGGCATGGGGAGCGGCTCCTCCGGATACGCCGCCAAGGTAAACGGCAAGAAAATTTCCTTCGATGAATACCGTAACGCCTATGAAAACATCAGAAATAATTACATGCAACTGTACGGGCAAGCCATGCCTGCCGAACTGGAAAAAGTTCTCGGATTGAAAAAAATCGCCCTGGACAGCCTGATTGACAATAGATTGGCTTTGGCCGAAGCCAAGAAAATGGGAATCAAGGTCACCAAAGATGACGTTTCAGCCGCCATCGCTGGCATGCCTTACTTTCAGAAAGACGGGAAATTCAGCTTTGACCTTTATCAGCAGATCCTCAAGAGCCAGCGCATAACTGCAAATGACTTTGAAGAAAGCCAAAAAATGGAGCTGAGCATTAGAAAGGCTCGCAACTCTGTTACTGAAAACATCAAGGTAAGTGACGAAGAAGCACTGAATCAGTATCGTAAGGATAATGACAAAATTGAGCTTGAATACGCCGCCTATGGTCCTTCCGATGTAATCGGTGAGATCAAGCCCACCGAGGCAGAGCTGAATGAGTACCTGCAGAAGAACCCCAATGACTTCAAAACAGCAGAAAAGGTTTCCGTATCCTACGTCATACTGGATCCAGCTACACAAACCTCAAAAGTAACCCTTACAGAAGATGAGATTCAAACCTTTTACCAGAAAAATATGGACCGCTGGCAGGGCAAAAATGGCATCCTGCCTCTTAATGAAGTAAGGGAAAAAGTCAAGGCAGAGGCGCTGAAACAGAAGGCTGCAAAGCAGGCTTATGAGCTGGCGGCCGATACTCTTTTCAAAAACATCAAATCCGGAGACCTGAAACTGATTGCCGGTCAACTGAACCTGAAAATCAACGACACCGCTCTTTTTACCTCCAATGCCGCCCCACAGGCTCTGGCTGGCGAGACTTCAGTAATCAAAAAGGCTTTTGAACTCAAACAGGGCGAACTGGGTGGCCCGGTTGAAACGGCAAGAGGCATTTACATCCTGAAGGCAAAAGAGCGCACCGCTTCTGTCATTCCGGCACTGAAAGACATCAAGGCCGAAGTGGAGCAGAAGGTAAAATCTGCCAAGGCTGTAGACCTGGCAAAAATCAGGGCCGAGGAAGCAGCCAAGGGTTTTGCGGCAAAAACTGCCGTCAAAAGTCAGACCAGCGGCATCTTTGGATTCAACGCCAAAGGCGATATCCCTGCAATAGGAAATTCACCGGAATTGCTGGAAGCTGCATTTAAACTCTCTGCCGCTGCACCTGCCGCTTCCGGCGTTTACAAGGTCGGCAACCGCTGGTTCGCTATCAAACTGAAGTCACGCAGCGAATCACCACGTGCCGAATTTGATAAAAACAAAGAGCAGATCAAGCAGAAAATGCTGCCTAAAAAACAGGAAGAGGCTTTGACCAGCTGGATCAAGGGGCTGCGCGAAAAGGCTAAAATTGAAATAAATCAAGCTCTTTTAGCTGAAAAATAGGAGAAGTACATGACAAACCCACTCGTTCTGCAAACCGACTTTCCAGGACTCAAGTTGGTTGCGCGCGGTAAAGTCCGCGACATCTATGATCTTGGTGAAACTCTGCTGCTTGTAACATCTGACCGCATATCGGCCTTTGATGTGATCATGAATGAGCCGATTCCGGACAAAGGATTTGTTCTGACCCAGATCGCTGCTTTCTGGTTCAAACAGATGGAAGATATTGTCAAAAACCATATTATTTCCATTGATGTGGCTGATTTTCCTGCCGAATGCCAGCCATATGCCGACCTGCTCAGAGGGCGCTCCATGATGGTCAAGAAGGCCAAGCCACTGGCAGCGGAATGCATTGTGCGCGGCTACGTTTCTGGTTCCGGCTGGAAAGACTATCAGAACAGCGGTTCAATCTGCGGCATCAAACTTCCTGAAGGACTGAAGGAGTCTGATCGCCTAGAAGAGCCGATCTTCACACCATCCACAAAAGCGGAACAGGGCGAGCACGACGAAAACATTTCATTCGAAAGAATGGCCGAGATCTGTGGCCGCGAACTGGCTGAACAGGCCCGTGACTACACAATAAAAATTTACAAACGCGCCAGGGAACTGGCTGATGCAAAAGGTATCATCATCGCTGATACCAAATTCGAGTTCGGCGTATTCGAAGGAGAACTGATCATCATCGACGAATGCCTGACACCGGATTCCAGCCGTTTCTGGCTGAAAGACCAATACCAGCCGGGCGGCCCGCAACCAAGTTTCGACAAACAGTTTTTACGTGATTACCTGGAAACCCTTGACTGGGGTAAATGTGCTCCAGCACCCCCACTGCCGACGGAGGTTGTGGAAAAAACCGCCGATAAATACAGAGAGGCGCTGTTCCGCATAACCGGAATAAGTATCTGAAATATTGCCGTATTTAAAAGGCGGGCCCAAAGGTCCGCTTTTTTTTATTTTACTGACTGGATTTTTTTTAAATCTGCGTTAAAATTATTGAAATGAATTAATTTCAAATCAGAATAATGCAAATTTTACCAGGAGGAATTGATACGATGAAAATCGACGAAATTAAGGAAATAGCCAGACTACACAACATCAAAGTCGGAAAAATGAAAAAGGCTGAGTTGATCAGAGCTATTCAGGAATCGGAAAAAAATGATCCCTGCTTTGAAACAGGTCAGAAGGAAGTCTGCGGGCAGGATGAATGTCTTTGGCGGGGAGATTGTTCCTGACATCCATTAAAAACTTATAAAAGATCTAAGGAGGGGCGTTTTTCGAAACGCCCCTCTTTTATTTCGTTTGTTCCTGGTGTTTTATAAAATCACCAAACTCCTTATCCGCCTTGGAAATGTGATTAATTATCCACTTGAACAGGAGATTGTTTGTATCAATAATATGATGTAAAGCGACCCCTTCAGCCTTAGCACCTTCCTGCATCTTACTGAAATCCGCTACAAACTTTGCATGCAGCTTGCGATGTTCCTCATAATGCGGGTAACAATGCTGCTGATGTATTTTTTCTTCGTCATGAAAATGGAATTGCACATAATCTGCCAGAAATTCCAACAGCTCATTCAACTTGGCAATGCCTTCACCTGATTCGCAGGCGTTAAGAAAAAGGTCAAATCGCCTGAACAGCTCCTGGTGCTGAGTATCTATCTCTTCAACCCCGATATTGAGCGTATTTCTCCATTTAATTCCCACTGCCAACCTCCTTCTTAGCACTTTTACTGCGAGCTTTGATTTTTGTTCTTGCTGTGGCCTTATCACCTGACTTTTTAAGCATCTCACCCATTTTTGCCAGACGTTCGTCAACAAGTTGATAAAGCGTACCTTTGGGGAATTTATCGTTTCGACCTCTTGCACCGGCTTTCATTCCGGTCAAAATCTCTATCCCCTCTTCGATGGTTTCAATGCTCCAGATATGAAAGGTTCCGGCCGTAACGGCAGCAACTACTTCGTCATTTAACATCAGATGCCGTTCATTTGATTTGGGTATCAAAACACCCTGTTTTCCGGTCAGCCCCTTTGATTTGCAGACCGCAAAAAAACCTTCAATTTTGTAATTAACGCCACCAATGGGCTGAATCATACCACGCTGGTTAACACTGCCGGTAACTGCAATCCCCTGATTGATCGGAATCCCTGATAAAGCTGATAACATGGCATAAAGCTCGGTTGATGAAGCGCTGTCACCGTCGATGCCATTGTAGGATTGCTCAAAACAGATCGAGGCCGACAGCGATAACGGACGGTTCACGGCAAATATGCCGCCAAGATAGCCAGTCAGAATCATAACCCCTTTATCATGGATCGGGCCGGAGAGATTTACTTCCCGCTCTATATTTACCATTCCGGCCTGACCAGTATATACACTGGCTGTAATACGCGAAGGGCGGCCAAAAACATGATCTCCCAGATCCATTACTGACAGGCCATTGATCTGTCCTACTACTGCACCGGAGGTATCGACCATGATAGTACCATCGTCATACATCTCCTGCAGCCGCTCTTCGATGCGATTGAAACGAAACAGTTTTTCC
>JBGSQR010000462.1:0-2033 GCA_041737975.1 Geobacterales bacterium
GACCATTGATGCTGAAGTCAGGGATCCGCGCACCGGTCGTGCCGGTCAGGCGACCATTGCGTTTTCAGTTGCTTATAAAGGTCGTCACCCGCAAGTCGTACAGCAGGTTGCCAATGAACTGTCCTCTCTGTATCTGGCAGAAAACCTGCAAACCAGACAGAAACAGTCTGTCGGCACGGCAAAATTCCTGGAAGAGGAAATGAAAGGGGTTCAAGCTGAACTAGCTGTCATTGATGCCCAGATCGCCTCATTCAAGCAGAGCAATCTAAACTCCCTGCCTGAACTGAGCCAGCTGAATCTGCAGACCCTGGACAGTCTTGATCGCGACGTGCGTCAGACAAACGAACAACAGAAATCACTCCGCGAAAAGGAAAGTTATCTTCAGTCAGAACTTGAATCAATGCCGGCCGACAGCGCCAATCAGGACAAGACGCGCTTGAGTGAGTTGCGGACAAAGTTGATCGATCTGAAAAACAGACTTTCCGACAAGCATCCTGATGTTGTAAAAACCAAGTCCGAAATTGCCGGACTGACCAAACAACTAAGGGCCGCCAACCGTGAAACACCGGACAGTAAGCCTGACAACCCGGCCTATATCAGCCTGCAGTCACAACTTGCTTCCGTCAGATCGGATCTGGCTTCCGTCAAAAGGCAGCTGGATGATTATTCCAGAAAACGTGAAGACTTCAGAAAACGCCTTGAAGCCAGTCCTCGTGTTGAAGAAAAATACAAGGGGCTGATGTCGTCAAGGCAAAACCTGCAGCTAAAAAATGAGGATTTATCAAAAAAATTCATGGAGTCCAGGGTGGCCAACGGTCTGGAAAAAGAACAGATGGGTGAAAGATTTACCCTGATCGATTCTGCCAGACTGCCTGAAAAACCGATCAGCCCTAATATTCTAGCAATCATTCTGATCGGACTTGTCCTGGGCCTGGCAACAGGTTGCGGAGTTGCTGCATTGAAAGAAATGGGCAGTGACTCCATTTACAGCATCGACGAGCTGTCAAAAATTTCAAACGTAGCTGTTCTGGGAGTCATCCCGGAGATTGTTACTACTGTCGACAAAACCAGAGCTATCCGTAAAAGACGTTTGATACTGGTCACTTCAATTTTGTCCATCTGTTCTGTGGTACTGATTTTCCATTTTTTTATTATGGATCTGGATATTTTCTGGATCAAACTAGCAAAAAAACTGGACTTGTAATCTTAATTTCCTGTTTTTATAAAACACCGGAGGAGTAAGTGGATATTGACTCAACAACAGAAAATAAAAGCGCATCATTCTCAACAGAATCGGTTTTTACAAAGAAGATATTTACCTGCGCAGAATCTGATACATACAATCAAAACATCTCTGGAGATCACAACTTGACAGATAGCGGCCTGGAAAAAATCGGATGGTATTCCCCAAAATACTCCATGTCAAGGCCGGTTAAACTAGACCCTGATGTCTTGCACGAAAACAGATGTATCGTGTTTGAGGAGAATAATAACACCATAGATTCCTATAAGGTTCTACGAACCAAAGTTATCAGCAGAATGCAGGAAACCGGTAGTAAGTTGCTGATGGTAACCAGCGCTCTGCCCGGCGAAGGTAAGAGCACCACCGCAATCAATCTTGCCCTGATTATGGCAAAAGAATTTCAGCAGACAGTGTTGCTGGTTGATTGTGATCTGCAGCAGCAGAGTATTCATAAGTATCTTGGTTTCGAAAGCGACAAGGGATTGGTCAGTTATCTGCTGGACGACTGCCCGATGACGGACCTGTTTACCTGGCCAGGTATAGAAAAAATAAATCTGATTTCCGGCGGCAGGGTAATCAGGGACAGCAGCGAACTGTTAGGTTCGCCGCGTATGGTCGACCTGGTTGCAGATATGAAGAGCAGATATCCGAATCGTTATGTGATTTTTGACATGCAGTCTGTTCTGGCTGGAGCGGATGCCCTGGTCATGGCACCGCTGGTTGATAATATCCTGATGGTTGTGCAGGAAGGCAATGGCCCCTGCCTTGGCAACTGGTCGTCGATGGCTGG
>JBGSQR010000475.1:0-2822 GCA_041737975.1 Geobacterales bacterium
CCAAACATGCTGAAGGTTCAGTTTTAATAGAATTTGGTGATACTCAAGTAATTTGTACTGCATCTATAGAAGAGTCAGTGCCTTCATTTTTGAGAGGTAAGGGTACCGGTTGGGTTACTGCTGAATACTCAATGCTTCCACGTGCAACACATACCCGTTCATCGCGTGAAGCCGCCAAGGGAAAACAGGGCGGCAGAACACTGGAAATTCAGAGGTTGATTGGTAGATCATTGCGGGCAGTAACAGATCTGACCAAACTCGGTGAGAGAAGTATTTACATTGATTGCGATGTTATTCAGGCAGATGGCGGTACAAGGACTGCCTCTATTACAGGAGCTTATGTTGCATTGGCTGATGCTTTAAATAAACTTGTAATTAAAGGTGTTCTGAATGAATTGCCACTGAAAGAAGCGGTTGCTGCAGTTAGTGTGGGAATTATTAATGGAGAAGCAACACTTGATCTTGATTATAATGAAGATTCTTCTGCTGAAGTAGATATGAACTTTGTTATGACATCGAGTAATCGTTTTGTTGAAGTTCAGGGGACTGCAGAGGCTGAACCTTTTACTTCCGACCAAATGGATGCAATGCGTGAGCTTGCAATAAAAGGAATAAACAAACTTTTTGCTGTTCAACAGGAGGCTTTTCAGAAATGAATAAGCTGGTAGTCGCAACCAGGAATCATGGTAAACTTAAGGAGATTGAAGCCTTTCTTGCTGGGGTTGTCGGTCAGGTTGTCTCTGCTAGTGATCTAGCCGGTTTTTCTGATACAATTGAAGACGGTTTTACGTTTGAAGATAACGCCCTTAAAAAAGCTCGCGAGGCAATGCATTTCAGCGGACTTCCTGCACTCGCCGATGATTCTGGTCTGGTAGTAGACTGTTTGAATGGTCAGCCTGGAATATTCTCAGCAAGATTTGCTGGTGTTGGTTCAACGGATATGGAAAACAATAATAAACTACTTGTTGAACTAAACGGTTTTCCTGAAGAACAGAGACAGGCATATTTCGTATGTTCCTTAGCTTTTGTGACTCCGGAAGGTCTTGAAAAAACTTTCAGTGCAAGAATACCTGGTCATATTCTGTCTGAAGGGCGTGGAGACAATGGATTTGGGTATGATCCGCTTTTTTTAGTAGATATGTATGGGCGCACAATGTCTGAACTTTCCATAGAAGAGAAAAACTTGATAAGTCATAGAGGGCAGGCATTGAAACAATTTAGGAAATATCTGGAAGAAAGTGGATTGGGTCAAATGCAATGAATAGAGACAAAAATATAAAACAAAAAAAATATACAAAACCTCGTTCAGTAACACCTGATAAAAAAGTTACACAGAGTGTTGCTAGTGAAACTACGCTTCCTAAACTTTCAGCAAAGACAGTGCTCGATGTTGTGGTTTCAGGTCTTGATGATGAAGGGTATGGAATATCTTGTAGTGAAACACATGCGCTTAGAATTGGTGGGGCACTGCCTGGTGATAAAGTTCGCACAGGAATTGACTATGTTGCTTTACGTATGGCATTTGGTCACGTGAAAAAAATCCTTGTTCCTTCAGAGCTTCGTAGCAAGCGCTCTCCATGCAGAGTAAGTTCACACTGCCTTGGTTGTCCTTTAATTGCAATGAAGTATCCCGCCCAAATGGAGTGGAAACGTCAATTTATTCTTAAGCATTTTAGGGAATATAGTGAATTGGCTGAGCTGTCTGTAAATCAGGTGCTATCTCCGCTACGACTGTCACACTATCGTACTACTGCGCGTTTGGTAATATCAGGTAAACATTCAGAACCTGTCATAGGGATTTTTCGTCGTTCATCTCACGAAGTCTTTAATCTTGAAAATTGCCCAATTCATCATACTTTAGTCAATAAAGTTGTAGAAGTTGTCAGGCGCGGAATTTCAAAGTTAAGAGTGCCAATTTACAACCCACGCAGTAAGATGGGGCTGCTACGCTATCTTGTTGTACGAGTTTCAGAGGCTGAGCAAAAGGCAATGGTTGTATTTGTTACTTCTGAGCGTTCCTATAATGAAATCCACCATCTTGGAAAATTTGTTCGGGATCAGCTTCCGGAAGTCGAGGTAGTCGCTCAGAACGTAAATAGTTCTGAGGGGAATGTTATTATGGGTACCTCAGATCATTTTCTGACTACCAAGCATCATTTGACCGAACAAATTGGCGATGTTTATTTGATGATATCTCCGCGTTCATTTTTTCAGGTAAATAGAGATGGCGCAGCCCTTATTTACAACAAGGTGAGAGAGTGGGCACAGTTGGATAGTACTGAAACTGTACTTGATCTTTATTGTGGAATAGGAGGTATATCGCTGACTCTGGCGCCTGATGCCAAGAAGGTGATTGGTGTTGAATATGTTGATGCTGCAGTGGCAGATGCTCAAAAAAATGCAAAGCTGAACGGTATTACAAATTGTACTTTTGAGGCCGGTGATGCTGCTGATCTGCTTGAGGAGATTATTTCTGACGGAGAAAAGATTGATGTTGCTGTTTTGAATCCTCCCCGCAAGGGCTGTGAAGAGCTTGTTTTAAGGCGTGTAGCATCAATGGATCCACGAACTATTATTTATGTTTCCTGTTCTCCGCAAAGTCTGGCCCGTGACCTGAGTATTTTGAAAACTGTCGGATATACCTGTACTGAGGTTCAGCCGGTTGACATGTTTCCACAAACAATGCACATTGAGAATGTTGTACGACTTGTTAAAACTGATAAAACCGCTTGACAACCCGGAATGATTACTGATATTACTCTTTAGCTTTTATGTAGGCGCGTAGCTCAGGGGGAGAGCGCTACCCTGACACGGTAGAGGTC